>NZ_RZSN01000008.1:0-67513 GCF_003997315.1 Mesorhizobium sp. M1A.F.Ca.IN.020.04.1.1 | reverse complement strand
GCAACAAGCAGCGCACGCCCGAGCTGGTAGTGGAAGCGGGCGACGTCGGGATAGGCTTTCACCGCTGCCCGGCAGACATCCACGGCGTTGCTGCTGATTTCGTTCGGCAGCAGGCCGGGGACGACGCCCTGCAGGTCGAGAGGCTCGCCGGCCTCCCTGTCACAGGCGTCGACGCTTGGCGACAGTTTCATCGTCGCCGGCTTCGACGGCGTGTTGTCGGCCCTTATTTCGAAGCCGACGCTCAGCG
Organism: Mesorhizobium sp. M1A.F.Ca.IN.020.04.1.1; assembly: GCF_003997315.1. NCBI lineage: Bacteria > Pseudomonadati > Pseudomonadota > Alphaproteobacteria > Hyphomicrobiales > Phyllobacteriaceae > Mesorhizobium > Mesorhizobium sp. M1A.F.Ca.IN.020.04.1.1. The sequence goes on along the minus strand of NZ_RZSN01000008.1, from coordinate 67,266 downwards.
GCTTGACGGCGCCGATCTGGGGTTCGTAGCGCAAGTGGTCGACTTCATCGGCCATCAGGCTTGAATCCGGAGACAAGGTCCGGTCCGGCAGCGACAGCGTTCCCGTTGCCGGATAGCTTGCAAGCTTCACGCTGACGGTGGGATCCTTGGTCGGAAAAACGAGCTTCAGCGGCACAGGGCCGACACCGACCGGGACGGTTACGTCACGGTTCTCGATCGCCTCGGCGGCGCCGGTGATGTGAATGCCGCGCTCCAGCACCTGCTGCTCCTGCTCGGCCTCGAGCGAAGCCATGAGCTGCTGCCCTTCGGCCGCGTTCCCGTTCTTGACCCGAAACACCAGGATACCTTGGGATTGACCGCCCCAATTGTCATGCGTGGCATAGGCCAGCATGTCGACCTCTTCCTGCGCGCCGGATCCTTTCGGCACGTCCATCTTAAGACGCGGCAGATCCTTGCCCGCAATCGGCTGGCCGACAGCGACAGGCTTGCCGTCCAGCGTCAGGCGTCCAAGCGCCGGCGGCCTTTCGATGCTGACGGTGACCGCGCCGCCGTCGACATCGACCGGCTCCGGCAGGTCAAGCGCCACCGGTCCGACGCCCGACGGCACGACCTTTTCCAGCACCGGCGGCAGTGCCGGTCGACTGGCGCGGCGCATCAGCACCACCTCGTCGATCAGCGACGAATTCTCCCAAGGAACCTGCTTGCCATCGGTGGCTTTGACCACGTCGCGGCGAACCGCCGCCATCACCGTGCGGATCTCCTGGTTGGGCGCCAGCGCCCGGCGCGAGAAGGCGGACGAGAACGGGCTGAGATCATCCGCTCCGTCATAGGCGACGGCTCCCGGCTCGGTGGCGAAGGCAATCAGCGTGTTCAGCGAGCTCTTCACCTGCGCAAGTCCGGTGCCGCCCGCGGCAATCAGCTGGTCCCGCAACCAATAGTCCTTGCGCGGGAACGGATTGTTGCGGCAGGCATCGAGGATGATCACCTGGATCTTCGATTTCGCCCGCAGCTGCTCCAGTACGTCGTCGAGCTTGATCGCCTGGACCTCGATGTCGGCCGCGGCCTTTAGCGAGGCATCGACCGGGATGAGGAAATTCTCGCCGCCGATCTGAAAACCGTGGCCCGAATAGTAGACGACGGCGAGATCGGCACCGTCCGCCGCGGCGAGATAGTTGCGGAATTGCTCCTCGAACCGAAGCTTGGTGAGATCCTTGGCGACGAACACGTCGAAGCCGGCCAGGCGGAATGTGTTCGACACATCCTCGGCATCCTTGTCCGGGTTCTTGAGAGCCGGGATGTCGCGGTATTCGGAATTGCCGATCACAAAGGCGACCCTGCGCTCCGCATGAGCTTCGAAGGCCGTGAAGCTCGCGAGAACCAGGGCTGCAAGGAACGCGCAGCATCGCAGCATGGCAAATCCTTAACTGCTATGACCTATCGGCCACAGGAACGCAGCTTGCGGCGCCGAGGTCTGTTAAAGAGTTCACAATCTGCCGGGACCAGAGCAGACCGCATGCATAACGACAGCGGGCATGCGTCTCATCCAACCAAGTACTAAATTACTCCAGAGACCTATTCACCGCAATGACAAGACGCGTTGGATCGCCGGATTGCGTCGCGGCCATCCAACTTCCGGTTCAGGGCTGCCGGGCGTTTGCGCTGCCTATGCCAGCCGCGCGGCGTGCCACTTCAAATGATCGTCCATGAAGGTCGAGATGAAATTGTAGGAATGATCGTAGCCCTCCTGCATGCGCAGCGTCAGCGCGATGCCTGCCTTTTTGCACGCCTCTTCGAGCAGCCAGGGACGAAGACCATCCTGGAGGAAGCCGTCGGCGCTGCCCTGGTCGACGAGCAGTTCGCCGTAACGATGGCCGTCCTCGATGAGCAGCGTGGCGTCACAGGCGCGCCAGCTCTTTTCGTCTGATCCCAGATATTTTTCCAGCGCCGGCCGCGACCAGCCCGCCGTCGTCGGCTGCACGATCGGCGCGAAGGCCGAGCAGCTCCGGAAGCGCTCAGGGTTCTTTAGCGCGATGGTCAGCGCGCCGTGCCCGCCCATCGAATGGCCGAAGATCGACTGGCGCGACACGTCGACCGGGAAATTGGCGGCGACGAGCGCCGGCAATTCCTCAGTGACGTAGGAGTACATGCGATAGTTCTTCGCGTAGGGCGCTTGCGTGGCATCGACATAGAAGCCGGCGCCGCAACCGAACTGCCAATTGTCCTTCTCATCGGGAACGTCCGGACCGCGCGGGCTGGTGTCGGGGCAGACGACGACGAGTCCAAGCTCGGCCGCCAGGCGCCGGTATTCGCCCTTGTCCATGACATTGGCATGGGTGCAGGTGAGCCCCGAGAGATACCACAAAACCGGCAAAGGCCCGTCCTTCGCCTGGGGTGGCACGAAGACGGCAAAGGTCATGTCGCAAGCGCAGACTTCCGACGCGTGCGAATAGACGCCCTGAATGCCGCCGTGCGATTTGGACGTGGAAAGGACGTTCATCGGTTCTGCCTTCTCGCCGGGAATGTCCGGCCGACATAGCTGCCAGACTCCGCGCTCGCAACCTTGCACCTCGCCAAAATGACACAGACGCGCGATCGAGCCACAGAAGGGCGGACATTTCGAGCCGCTCTCGTTATGCGTCGCCTCCCAGGCGAGCCTTCGCGTGTTCTAGGGTCGGCAAGAGAGCATCCGGGCCGGATCGCAAAAAGAAGTCTTTTTCTGTCCTTTGCTTCGCCGAAACCGAAGCGGGGCGCTCGCTGGCAAGCGGGCAGGGAAAATTCGACGGATTATGGTCGGAAGCTATCCGCCGGTGCAATGCGGGTGGGTGTGCTCGCATTGCACCGGCGGCTCGGCAATCAGCGGATTGATGAGCAGATCGCGGTGCGCTGCCGCTCGCCGCATCGTCAAGCGATAAGCTGGTCGATCCTGATCGGCAGATCGCGGATGCGCTTGCCCGTCGCGTGGTAGACCGCGCTGGCAACGGCGGCGGCGGTGCCGACATTGCCGAGTTCGCCCAAGCCTTTGACGCCGGCCGGATTGACGGCGTGGTCTACCTCCGGGACCAGGATCACCTGCAGGTCCCTGATGTCGGCGTTGACCGGCACGAGGTAATCCTGCAGGTCGCGGTTGACGTAGCGGGCATAGCGCCTGTCGACCTCGGTCGCTTCATGCAGCGCCTGGCCGATGCCCCAGATCATGCCGCCCATCAGCTGGCTGCGCGCGGTGCGCGTGTTCATGATGCGGCCGGCCGCGAAAGCGCCGACGATGCGCGGCACACGGATTTCCCGAGTATAGCTGTTGATGCGAACTTCGACGAACTCCGCGCCGAAGGCGTATTTCACCGAGTCCTCGTCCTGATCGCCGCCATGGAATTCCGACTGACCGGCATAGAGTTTCTTCACTGCCTCAGGCGTCGCGCCTTTCGGGGCAAACTCGGCATATTCCTCGATCGCGCCAATTTGCATCGCCTTGAAGACGTCCTCGATCTTCGCGGACGCTCCGCCCCTGGCCGCAAGCTTGCCGCCGTCAAGGTCCAGTTCCTCGTTATGTGAGCCGGCAAGCGGGCCGCCTTCGGCCGTGGCTCCGGCGGAGAGCTTCGCCCGGATGGCATCGCAAGCCTTCAGAACCGCCGAGCAGACGCTTGCGGTGGAAATCGAACCACCTGAGACCGGGGCCGGAGGCAGGCTGCTGTCGCCCATTTCGACGGTCACCTTGTCGATCGAAACGCCAAGACGTTCCGAGGCCATCTGGGCGGCCACTGTCCGGACGCCGGTGCCGATCTCATGCGAGCCGCATTGCACCCGCACATCGCCATCCGACGTCAGGCGCACGCGCGCCGCGCATGGTGCCACCGCGGTGGGGTAGATGGCGGTGGCGCAGCCCATGCCGATCAGCCAGTCGCCGTCGCGCATCGCGCCGACCTTGGGGTCCCGCTTCGCCCAGCCGAAGGCATTGGCCGCCTGTTCATAGCATTGGATCAGCGAGCGGCTGGAGAAGGGCTTCTTGCCGATCGGTTCCGCCTTCGGCTCATTGATGCGGCGGAACTCGACCGGGTCCATGCCAAGCGCCACCGCCATCTCGTCCATCGCGTTTTCCAGCGCGTAGACGTAAGGTGTCTCGGGCGGCGAACGCATGTAGCCCGGCGTGTTGCGATCTGCCTGGACCAGCGACACATGCGTCAACACCGAGCCGTAGTCGTACATGCGGCCGGTCGCCGAGGTGCCGCCGACAACATAGGGATCAGGGCGCGATGTCACCTCCCATCCTTCGTGCGCGAAAGCGGTGATGCGGCCGTCCTCGCCGGCGCCGATCCGGATGCGGTGGCGGGTTTCGGCCCGGTAAGTCTGTGTGCCGAAAGCCTGCATGCGGCTCGTCACGCAGCGCACGGGACGCCCGAGACGTTTTGCGGCTACTGCGACGATGGCGGTGCGCGGCGTCATCGGTCCTTTTGAGCCGAAGGCGCCGCCGATGAAGGGACTGACGATGCGCACATTGGCCGGATCGATTTTCAATTCTCTCGCAAGTTCGGCCTTCCAGCCGGTGACGTTCTGGGACGGTTCGTGGACGATGAGCTGATCGCCCTGCCAAAATGCCGTCGTGGAGAACAGCTCGATCGGGTTGTGGTGCTGGGTGGGCGTTGAATACCGAGCGTCGATCCTGACCGCGGCGGCTGCATAGGCGGCGTCGAAATCGCCTGCTTTCACATCCTCCTTGAACAGCGGACTCTTGCCGGCGGCGGGAATGGTTTTGGTGCCGGGACTATCGAAACTCGCGGACGGCTTCTCTTCCTCGTAATCGGCGCGGATCAACTGGGCCGCCTCCTCCGCCACCTCGAATGTCTCGGCAACGGCCAGGGCGATGATCTGGCCGTCGTGGAAAATCGTCCTGTCATGCAGCGGTCCGATCGAGGTCGCGCCGGCGTTGCCGAATTTCGGCTTCTCGACCTTGTCCATGTCGCCATAAGTGACGATGTCGAGAAGGCCGGGCACGGCACGGGCATCGTCCAGGTGAAGCTTCGTCACCCTGCCCTTGGCGATGCTGCTGGTGGCCAGCGCGCCATAGGCTAGGTTTGCCGTCGGCAGGTCTGCCGGATAGTGGGCTTGCCCGGTGACTTTCAGCCGCGCATCGACGCGCGGCAGCGGTTCGCCCATGTTCTCCTTGGGCTTCGGAGCGGCTGGGTCCATGGTCACACCTTCATGTCTCGCGTTTCGAGCAGCGCGCGCACCAGCGTCCGCCTTCCGAGCTCGATCTTGAACGCATTGTGCTGGCGCGGTTCGGCACCGGCAAAGGCAGCGTCCGCCGCCGCACCTGCCGATGCCTCGTCGAGCTTCTTGCCCTGCAGGGCCGCTTCGGCCTCGCCGGCGCGCCACGGCACCGTCGCCAGCCCGCCGAGCGCAATCCTTGCCTCGCGGACGCTGTCGCCGTCGAGGTCGAGCGCAACGGCCGCCGAGGCCAGCGCAAAGGCATAAGACTCGCGATCGCGGATCTTCAGGTAGCGCGAGCGCCGGGCCCACGATAAGGCAGGCACCTCGATGGCGGTGATGATCTCGTCCGCCGCCAGATCCGTCTCGATATGCGGCGTGTCGCGGGGCAGCCGATGCAGCCTGGCAAAGGGAATTTCGCGCGCTCCGCGAGACCCCTCGGCTCGAATAACGGCATCGAGCGCAATCAGAGCCTGGGCAAAGTCGCCGTGATAGGTGGCAATGCAGGCATCGCTGGCGCCCAGCACCGCGTGCTGGCGGTTGAAGCCTTCCATCGCCGCGCAGCCCGAACCCGGCACCCGCTTGTTGCAGGCCCAGGAGGACTCGCGGAAATATTCGCAGCGCGTTCGCTGCAGCATGTTGCCGGCAAGGCTCGCCATGTTGCGGATCTGGCCGCTTGCCGCCAGCCGCAAACTTTCGGCAATGACGGGATAGCGGCGTTTGACTTCGCCATGGTCGGCAGCCTCGCCCATCCGCACCAGGGCGCCGAAGCGCACGCCGTCGTCGGTAACCCTGATCTGCCTCAGCCCTGGCTCTTCGAGCCGGTTGAGGTCCAGCAGCCGGTTGGGCGCCGCCACCCCAAGTTTCATATAGTCTGCAAGATTGGTGCCGCCTGCGATGAACTGCGCGTTCGCCCGTGTCGGCTGGTCGTCCTCGGTGGTAAAGCGGGATGCGATGGCGGCCGCGGCGGAGACATCTGTCGGCCGTTCATAGATGAAGGGGCGCATCGTCAGGTTCCTCTCGCCTGATCGCGCGCCTGGACGACCGCGGCGACGATGTTCGGGTAGGCCGCACAGCGGCAGATATTGCCGCTCATATATTCGCGGATGTCGTCCTCGGAGTTGGCGTGGCCTTCGTTGACGCAGCCGATGGCCGACATGATCTGACCCGGCGTGCAGTAGCCGCACTGGAACGCGTCGTGGTCGATGAAGGCCTGCTGCATCGGATGCAGCTTGCCGTCGCTCGAGGCAAGCCCTTCGACGGTCGTCACCTCCTTGCCGTCGTTCATCACGGCGAAGCTCAAGCAGGAGAGCACGCGCTTTCCGTCCACCAGAACGGTGCAGGCGCCGCACTGCCCATGGTCGCAACCTTTTTTCGTGCCGGTAAGGCCGACATGGTCCCGCAGGGCGTCAAGCAGGCTGGTCCTGGCATCCAGCGAAAGCTCGTAAGGCTGCTTGTTGATGCGCAAGGACACCGCGACCTTTTCCCTCAAGCCGGAACGGGTCGCGGCCGGTTTTTCCGCTCTCGTTGGGGAGCTGAGCAAGGGCGCCGCCGCGGCGGCTGAGACAGTAGCTGTCATGAAACTTCGCCGGCTGAGGCCGGTCGTGCTTGGCGCGGAAATTCGGGACATGGCTCGCTCCCAGGCTGGCTGTCATCGGGGCTGGCTATGGGGCGCTAACCTCTCAACGGGGGCATTGTTCCGAATTTTGCAGGCGAAGGCCCGGAAGCTCACGCGACTGTGACAGCATCGACGGAAGTCGGAGGCAGAGCACGCCGGGACAGCAGAGGAACGTTCCGCGCAAGGGAGGTTGACTGCCACGCGGCGGTGCGCACCAGCGCTGCGCAAGCTCGCACAACCGATCGAAAGTCACACCGGTAGATACCAATTCTCCAGTTGTCGAACCGTAGCTGAGCAATAAGGCTAACAGGCCCTGCCCAACGACAGGAGGGGTGGTTTCGAGCAGGGCATGGGAGCGGGGCTCTGGTTCAATGCTGCGGTCCTTGCGCCACCAGATGGAAGCTGTATCGGTCGCGCACGAACTCGTTGAAGAACCGGCCCTTGGACCGAGCAGCCTTGAATGCCGCGTGGGTCTCTGGCTCAACCTGCTCATAGTCATAGCGGTCGCCGCTCGGGACAAACCATACCGAAAGGATCTTCGTCGCCGGGTCGTAATAGATGTTCCGGATGGCGGTGGAAGGCATGACGAGCGCCCCGTTGGCCAATGCGTAATTCCCGGAGCTGTCAATGGGTTCCGTCGCACCGGCTGCCGACGGATCAGGGCCTTGCGAGACCTGCCGAATTGCCTATCTGAGGTTTATGCCGTCAACGAAATCGAGCGCCACGGCGCAAGTCCGCCAAGGAGATCTTTTCGGTGTCCCGAACAGCCTGCCGGAAGGATTCCGCTACCGGCCGGAGCTGATCACGCGCAACGAAGAAAGCGCGTTGGTGCGCTGCATCGAAGGCCTGCCGTTCAAGCCCTTCGACTTCCACGGCCATCTAGCCAACAGGCAGGTTGTCGGCTTCGGGCTGCGTTACGACTACGACCGCCGCGAGGTCGTGGAAGCACCGGCCATACCCGACTTCCTGCTGCCGCTTCGCGACAAGGTCGCCGACTTCGCCGGTCGGCCCGCGTCGGAGTTCTCGCAGGTGCTGATCAACGAATACCGGCCTGGCGCGGGCATCGGCTGGCATCGCGACAAGCCCCATTTCGAGCTCGTCGCAGGCGTCTCCCTGCTGGCATCCTGCAGTTTCCGGCTGCGCCGCAGGAACGGCGCGACATGGGACCGGCAGACGATCGAGGTCGAGCCGAGATCCGCCTATCTCATGGCCGGTCCGGCGCGCAACGAATGGGAGCACAGCATTCCGCCGCTCGCAGAACACCGCTACTCGGTCACATTTCGGACCTTGCGACCCAAGCTGTAAGTTCGACGTTCTGCCAGGCCGATATTCCAAGTCGCCCAATCAGGGGTCGAGCCATGGCGTGGTGTCCTCCACAGCCGTGCCGGCCTTTGCCGGATCGGACGGACGGCGCGCGACGAAGCCGCCGAAACCAGCTTGCGCCTGCAGCTTTTCGCCCGCGATCAGCGGCTCACCACGCAGCAGCACGGTGATCGGCTTGCCCGTCACCGCCTTGCCTTCGTAAGGCGAAAAGTCGACGCGCGAGTGCAGCATTTCGTGGCCGATGGTCCACTTGCGTGCCGGGTCCCAGAGCGCGAGATCAGCGTCCAGGCCGGGGGCGATGCGACCCTTGCGGTGGTCGAGACCGTAGATCGCGGCGGCATTGCGCGAGGTCAGATCCAGATATCGCTGCAGCGAAAGGCGCCCCGTCAGCAGCCCTTCGGAAAACAGCAGCGGCAGCCTGGTTTCCAGGCCCGGAATACCGCTCAATGTCGTGGTGAAACCTGGCTCCGGCGCCTTGCCGATCTTGTCGGCGAAATAATAGGGCGAATGATCGGACGACCAGAGGTCGATGCCGCCGTCCGCCAGCAGCCGCCAGAGATGCTCGCGGCTATGCGGCGTGCGCGGCGGCGGCGAAAAGACGAAGCGGGCGGCGTCCCTGCCTGGGCGGTCGAGGTCCGCGGCACCGAGGAAGATGTATTGCGGGCAGGTTTCGGCCGCGACGTCGACGCCGCGCTGACGCGCCCGCGCGACCTCCTCGGCGGACTGCCGCGAGGACACATGGACGATGGTCATACGGGCGCCGGTCATCTCCGCCAGCGCCAGAGCCCGATGGGTCGCCTCGCGCTCCATGATCTCGCTGTGCGCCACGGCGTGATATCGCATCTCGGTGCGGCCAAGCTCGATCAGCCGCTGCCGCGTGCGCCGAATGGCGGCATCGTTCTCGGCATGAACCATGACGATCCAGCCGAGCTTCCTCGCCGTATCGAGCACGGTGAAGAACAGGTCGTCGTCGACCGCGAAGCCCTGGTAGGTCATGAAAAGCTTGACCGAAGCAATGCCTTGCCCGGCCAGTTGGCTAAGTTGTGCCTCGACGTTGGCGCCGGTCCCCATCGTCACCACCGCATGGAGGCCGTAGTCGATGATGGAACGGCCGGCCGCGCAGCCCATCGCCCGTTCGAGCGCATCCACCGTGGTCATATTTGGACCCGGCATGCCGAAGGGCACGATGCAGGTCGTGCCGCCGAATGCGGCCGAGATGGAGCCCGATTCAAAATCGTCGGCGTTACCGGCCCCGCCCCAAACAGGCTGGTCGAGATGGCAGTGGGCATCGATGCCGCCAGGCATCACCCACAGGCCCGCGGCGTCAATGGTTTGCCCACCTTGCAGGCCTGAATCGATCGCCGCAATGCGGCCGTCATCGATGCCGACGTCGCAATCCCGCCAACCGTCATCCAAAGCGACCCTACCGCCTTTTACGACCAGCTGATGCGAGCGCCGCGCCATTCGTGCCGCTCACGCCGCTGTGCTGTTTCGGGTCACCGGGCAGGCAAGCACCGGTCAGGCCCTCAGCCGCTTGCCATCGGGATCGAAGGGCGGCCTCTCGAGCAACACGGCATTGTGCCGCCGGCCGAGGATCGCGACGGTGACGGCATCGCCGGATTTCACCGAGCCCGCCTTCACGTAGCCGAGCGCCAGCGACATCCCGACATGATAGCCGTAGGCGCCAGACGTGACCTGGCCGACCGGCGTGCCATCGGGAAGGAAGATCGGCTCGCCGCCGGTGGCGTCGGCATCCTTCGCCTCGATCGAGATCATGATCAGCTCGTCGCGGGCCGGCTGCGATGCCAGCGCGGCATAGGCGTCGCGGTTGAGGAAGTCGCCCTTATCCATCTTGATCAGGCGGTCGAACTTCACTTCCTGCGGCCAATATTCGGGCGAGTATTCGCGGCCCCAGCTGCCATAGCCCTTCTCCACCCTGAGCGACATCAGCGCGCGCGAGCCGACCGGCCCGCCGCCTTCCTGACGCGCCGCGTCGAGCAGGGCGTTGTAAAGAGCGGTCTGGTCCTTCTCCTCGCAATAGAGCTCCCAGCCGAGATCGCCGGTGAAGGAGACGCGCAGCGCAATGACATCGAGCCCGGCAACGGTGATGCGGCGCGAGGCCATGAAGGGGAACGACGCCGTCGTCAAATCGTCATTGGTCAGGCGCTGCAGCACCGCGCGCGACTTCGGCCCGGCGACGTTGAAGCCGCACATGTTCTCGGTGAGCGAACGGAACGTCGTGCCCTCCGGCAAGGGCAGCATCTTGAAGAAACGCTGATGATAGCGCTCGGCCATGCCGGAGCCGAAGACGCGATACTCGTCCTCCGCCAGCTTGGTGACGGTGAAGTCGCCGGCGATGCCACCGCGCTTGCCGATCAGCGGCGTCAGGCAGGATCGTCCGACCCGCGAGGGAATCTTGTTGGCGAAAAGCGCGTTCAGCCAGGCCTCGGCGCCCGGCCCCTTCACCTCGTATTTGGCGAAGTTGGAGATGTCGATGATGCCGACATGGTCGCGCAACATGCGCGCCTCGCGGCCGACGGGGTGCCACCAGTTCTGCCTGGTGAAGCCGATCGTCTCCTCGCGCGGCTCACCGTCGATCGAGAACCACAGCGGATGCTCCCAGCCGAAGTTCAGGCCGAACACCGCGCCGTTTTCCTTCTGCATGGAATAGGCCGGCCGTGTGCGCACCGGCCGCCCAGCGGCGCGCTCCTCGTTTGGGAAATGGATCTTGAAGCGATGGCTGTACTGGTCCTGCACGCGCGCCTTGACGAATGCCTTGCCCGCCCAGTGGCCGAAGCGGGCGAGATCCCAGCCGAACATGTCGAGCGTCGGCTCGCCCTCGATCATCCACTCGGCCGCCAGGCGCCCGAGGCCGCCGGATTGCGAAAAGCCCGGAATGATGCCGGCGCAGCAGAAATAGTTGCGCAGCTCCGGCACCGGGCCGAACAGCGCGGCGCTGTCCGGCGACCAGATCATCGGTCCGTTGATCACCCTCTTGACGCCGGCAGCGCCGACCGCCGGCACGCGGGCGATCGCGCGCATCATGTTCTCCTCGATGCGTTCCAGATCGTCCGGGAACAGCTCGTGGCCGAAATCCTGCGGCGTCCCGTCCTCGGCCCAGAATTTCATCGCCCGCTCATAGGCGCCGATCAGCAGGCCGAGGCCCTCTTGACGCAGGTAATATTCGCCATCGCGGTCGGCGACCGAAGGCAGACGCCGGCCCATCGAGGCGATCTCTGGGATGGTCTCGGTGACGAAATACTGGTGCTCGGTCGGTATGAGGGGCAGCGCCAACCCGGCCATCGCGCCGACCTCACGCGCCCACAGTCCGGCGGCGTTCACCACCCATTGCGTGCGGACGTCGCCCTTGGTGGTGCGCACGATCCAGCTGCCGTCCGGCTGCTGCTCCGTTCCGGTCACCGCGGTGAAGCGGTGGATTTCGGCGCCACGCTGGCGCGCGCCGGCCGCGTAGGCGGCCGTCACGCCCGAAGGATCGACATTGCCGCCTTCGGGTTCGTACATGATGCAGCGTATGCCGTCGAAGTCGACGAGCGGGTGCAGCCGCTCGGCCTCCGCGCGGTCGACCTCGTAGAAGTTCATCTTGTAGCGGCGCGCTTTGGCTTCCTGCAGCCGGAGCTGATGTTCACGCGCCTCGGTCTGGGCGAGATAAAGCGATCCCGGCTGGAAGATGCCGCAGCCCTGACCAGTCTCCTTCTCCAGCTCCTTGTAGAGCGCCATGGTGTAATGCTGCAGGCGGCTGATATTGGTCGAGTCGTGCAAGCCGTGAATATTGGCCGCAGCATGCCAGGTCGAGCCCGAGGTGAGCTCGTCGCGCTCGAACAGCACGACATCGCTCCAGCCGTGCTTGGTCAGGTGATAGAGGATCGAGCATCCGATCAGGCCGCCGCCGATCACAACAGCCTGGGCGTGAGTCCGCATTTACGTGTTCCTTTGTGGCTGTGTGCCGGAGCCGGACGGCCGGGCGACGGGCCGGATAACAACAGGGGTCCGTGCTGGCTCTTGTGCCGACAACATGACCCCACTTTTTCGAACGCCGGCAATGTAGAAAGCTCGGGAAACGACTGTAAAGCCTGCTATTGGGGCTGGCTGCTGCTTTTCGGGGCAGTTAAGAGCAAAAAAAACGAGGTCATAGCCACATCAATCTTCGTTTGTAGGCATAGAGGCCGGGTGTAGCTTTTGGCGGGGAATTGAGCAGCCGCGACCAGCGGCGCCACCAATGGGAGCCACCCGCCATGGACCTGCATTCCGAGCGCGGATACAGACCGGTCAGACCGGCATGCCTCTCGTCGTCCATGCGTCTTGACGGTCCGGCGGCGCGGTCGCGCCGCGGCCTTCAAAACCGGTTCCGCACCAGTCGAAAAGACAGCGCCGAAGCGCCCTGTCCGGCACGCGCATCGCGACAACTCGGAGGTTAAGACCTTGGACAAGACATCGCATCCCTATATTCCGACACTGCTCGATCAGCTTAACGAGGGCGAGATCAGCCGCAGGGACTTCTTGCGCAAGTCGACGCTGCTCGGGCTTTCGGCCGGCGCGGCCTATTCCATGGCCGGCATCATCGACCCGGCGACGCAAGCGCGTGCCGGCGACCTGCCGAAAGGCGGCAATTTGCGCATCGGCATGCGCTGCATGGAGATCAAGGATCCGCATCTGGCCGACTTCGCCGAAAAATCCAACGTCATCCGCCAGGTCTGCGAATATTTGACCTTTACCGACCGCAACAACATCACTCACCCCTATCTCTTGGAGAAGTGGGACGTCAGCGATGACCTGAAGGCCTGGACGCTGCACATCCGCAAGGAGGTGAAATGGCGTGACGGCAGGGCGCTTAATGCCGACGACGTGGTCTGGAACCTGAAGCGTGTCAGCGATCCCAAAGTCGGCTCCTCGGTGCTCGGCCTGTTCACCGGCTATCTCGTCGAGGAGTACGATACCGGCGAAAAGGACGACAAGGGCAATCCGAAGAAGTCGAGCCGGCTCTGGTCCGACAAGGCGATCGAGAAGGTCGACGACAGCACGGTGCGGCTGAACCTGTTCTCGCCGCAGATCGCGGTCGCCGAACATCTCTTCCACTATCCGATGTTCATCCTCGATCCGAAGGACAACGGCGCCTTCGGCCCGAGCGCCAACGGCACCGGTCCCTTCGAGATGGTTGAATACACGGTCGGCAAGGGCGCGAAGTACAAGGCGCGGGCCGATTATTGGGGCGGTGCTGCGCATCTCGACACGTTTGAATTCGTCGACCTCGGCGACAATCCCGGCGCCGGCATCGCGGCGATGGCGTCCAAGCAGGTCGATGGCCTGTCGGAAGCCGACGCGGTGCAGATCAATTCGATGAAGGCCTTCCCGCATGTCTCGGTCCACAAGGTCGAGACGACGCAGACCATCGTCATGCGCATGCATCCCGATGTCGAGCAGTTCAAGGACAAGCGCGTGCGCCAGGCCATGCGCCATGCGCTCGACCGCGACAAGATCATCCAGACCGTCCTGCTCGGCGCCGGCACGCCGGCCGAGGACCACCATGTGGCGCCGTCGCACCCCGAATATGCCGCGCTGCCCAAATGGCCGCGCGACGTCGAGAAGGCGAAGAAGCTGATGGCCGACGCCGGCCATGCCGACGGTTTCGAATTGGATTTGGTGACGCGGCCCGACCCGATCTGGGAGCTCAACACGACACAGGCGATGGCCGAACAGCTGAAGGACATCGGCATCAAGGCCAACATCAAGTCGCTGCCGAGCGCGCAGTACTGGGAAGTGTGGACCAGCGCGCCCTTCAGCCTGACCGCCTGGGGCCACCGCCCGCTCGCCATCATGACGCTCGGCCTCGCCTACCGCTCCAATGCCGCCTGGAATGAATCGCATTTCTCGAACGCCGAATTCGACAAGCTGCTCACCCAGGCCGAGGGCATTCTCGACCCGAAGGAGCGCAGCAAGGTGATGGAGAAGATCGAGCTGATCATGCAGGACGAGGGCCCGATCGTGCAGCCGTTCTGGCGCATCTTCTCGACCGTCATGGACAAGAAGGTGCAGGGCTTCGAACTGCATCCATCACAGTACATCTTCGCCAAGGATTATGCGGTCGCCTCCGCCTAGACCACGCTGCGCCCGGCCGGCGACAGAACGGCCGGGCGTTCCTTTCCACTCGCACCCAGAACGGAAACGTCCGGCTGATGGCAATATTCGTGGCGAAACGGCTGGCGATGATGCTGCTCACCATGGTCGCGGCGTCGTTTCTGGTATTCGCCGTCTGCGAGTTCACCCCGGGCAGCGTCGCGCGCAAATCGCTCGGGCCGTTCGCGACGCAAGAGCAGGTCGATTTCCTGACCAAGAAGCTGAGGGCCGACGATCCGCTGCTGGTGCGCTACGGGCGCTGGGCGGGCGTGCTGCTCGGCATCATTCCGGATCCGCTCCAGGACCCGAGCACCGGGCTCAATTTCAAGGATCCGCGCGGCGCGCAGTATTTCGGCAATTTCGGCTATTCGACGCTGAACAAGCTGCCCGTCAACGATGTGATCTGGAACCGGCTCGGCAATACGGCGATTCTGGCCGGGCTGGCCTTTCTGCTGATCGTCCCGCTGTCGATCGTTTTCGGCATCCTGTCCGGCCTGAAGGAAGGCGGCGTACTCGACCGGCTCCTGTCGGTGATCTGCATCACCTTCACCTCGATCCCGGAATTCGCGTCGGGCGTGTTTCTGGTCACCCTATTCGTCATTCTCTGGCCGGTGCTGCCGGGCACCAGCCCGCTCGATACAGAGGGCGGCTGGTCCGTTCCCTCGCAGCTCGTACTGCCGGTGGCGGTGCTCGTCATCTATGATTTCGGCTATGTCGCGCGCATGATCCGCGTGTCCATGATCGGGGTGATGGAAAAGCCCTTTATTCGCACCGCGGTACTGAAGGGAATGAGCACACGCCAGGTCGTCATCGGCCATGCCCTGCGAAACGCGATGATCGCCCCGTTCACGGTGCTGCTCCTGCAGATCAACTTCCTGATCAGCGGCGTGGTGGTGACCGAACTCGTTTTCGCCTATCCCGGCTTCGGTCGGCTGCTGCTCGATGCCAGCCTCTTCGGCGATATCGCGACCATCGAGGCGGCCACGCTGATCACCGTCGCCATCGCGGTCACGACGCAATTCGTCGGCGATCTCGGTTACATGCTGCTCGATCCACGCATAAGATTGCGATGAGCGCACTGGTCGAGCAGAGAGCTATGGAGGCGACAGCCGTCAAGGCAACGGGCAGGGCACGCCTGAAATGGGCGCGCATCCTGCGCTCGCCTACCGCACTGGTCGGGCTGTTCCTGGTCGGCTTCTGGGTGCTTGCGGCGATCCTCGCACCGGTGCTGCCGCTCTATTCTCCGACCGAGCAGGATGTGATGGCGCTAGCCGACCCGACGCCATCGGCGGCGCATTGGCTCGGCGTCGACATTCTCGGCCGCGATGAGCTGTCTCGCCTGATCTTCGGCGCCCGCACCGTGCTGGTCGTCGCGCCGCTTTCGGTCGCGGTCGCCATGATCGTCGGCATCACGCTCGGCATGATCGCCGGCTATTACGGCGGCTGGATCGATGCCGTGATCAGCCGCCTTTCCGACATCATCCTCGCCTTCCCGGTGCTGGTCCTCTACGTCATCCTGATCGCCAATATCGGGCCATCGATAATCAACATCGTCATCGCCACGACGATCGCCTCGGCGCCAGGAATCGGGCGAATAACGCGCGGGCTGGTACTCGGCCTGAAGGAGCAGGAATACATCGCCGCCGCAAGGCTGCGCGCCGAAAGTACTTTATACATCATGCTTGTCGAGCTGTTGCCCAACTGCCGCGGCATGCTGATCGTCGATGCCTGTCTGCGCATCGGCTACACCATCATCACCATCGGCATTCTCGGCTTCCTTGGCCTTGGCCTGCCGCCGCCCAACCCGGACTGGGGCGGCATGGTCAAGGAAAGCACGACGGTGCTCAACGTCTGGCCTTTGATGTCGGTGCTGCCCTCAATCGCCATCGTCAGCCTGGTTCTGGGTTTCAATCTTTTGGCCGACGGCCTGCGGGAGGCCTGGAAGTCATGACGATGGTCGCCGAGCCGATTTCGACGAAAGGCGAGCGTGCGTCCGAGACGCCGCTCCTCGCTGTCCGAGATCTGCGCATCGAGTTTCGCGGGAAGGCCGAGACGATCGTTGCGGTGCCGAAGCTGTCTTTCGAGGTGAAGCCCGGCGAAAGCTTCGGGCTAGTCGGCGAATCCGGCTGCGGCAAGAGCACCACGGCGATGGCGATCATGGGCTATCTCGGTGCGACAGGCGTCGTCGCCGGCGGCAGTATCCGCTTCGAAGGCGAGGAACTGGTCAACGCACCGGCGCATAAGTTGCGCGCCATACGCGGACGGCGCATCGCCATGGTCTACCAGGACCCGATGAGCGCGCTCAATCCGGTCAAGACGATCGGCGCGCAGCTTGCCGAGGTGCCGATGCTCCATCTCGGCGCAAGTCGCGTCGAGGCGCTCGACATGGCAGCCGCCATGCTGAAAGACGTGCGCCTGCCCGACGCCGGCGACATGCTGAAGCGCTATCCGCACCAGCTTTCGGGCGGCCAGCAGCAGCGCGTCGTCATCGCCATGGCGCTGCTCGGGCGGCCGTCGCTGCTCCTGCTCGACGAGCCGACCACCGGTCTCGACGTGACGGTGGAGTCGGCGGTGATCGATCTGATCGGCGAGCTGCGCCGTCGCTATGGAACCAGCCTGCTGTTCATCTCGCACAATCTCGGTCTGATCGCCGAAAGCTGCGACCGGGTCGGCATCATGTATTCCGGCGAGCTGGTCGAGGAGGCGCCGACGTGCGAGCTGTTCGGCCGGCCACGCCATCCCTACACGCAAGGGCTGATCGACTGCATTCCCGATATCGGGCACGGCAAGCACAGTCGCACGCTTGCCGCCATTCCGGGCCATATCCCGCTGCCGTCGGAGCGGCCGCGCGGCTGCCTCTTTGGTCCGCGCTGCGCCGGTTTCCGCGCCGGCCTGTGCGACCGGCCCGGCATGACGCTGGAACCGGTCGGCGAGCGGCATGTTGTGCGCTGCGTGCGCTGGCCCGAACTCGAGGTGGCTCATCGCGAGCTTCCGCCGCTATCCGGCGAGAGTGCGGCACCGGCAGCCGAGATCACTTTCTCCGACATCACCAAGTTCTATCACCTCGGTTACCACAAGACGCTGAAGGCCAATGAGGCCGTATCCTTCGAGGCCGGCAAGGCCGAGATCGTCGCGCTGGTCGGCGAATCCGGCTGCGGCAAGTCGACCCTGGCGCGTATCGTCACCGGCCTCGACCGCGCCACTTCGGGCGAAATCCGCATGGCTGGCGAAAACATCGCCGCGATCGAAGCGAGCGCGCGGCCGAAGCCCCTGCTGCAATCGATCCAGATGGTGTTCCAGAACCCGGACTCGACGCTCAATCCGTCGCACAGCGCCGGCTTCTCGATCCGTCGCTCGCTGAAGAAGTTCGGCATCCGCAAGGGCAAGGCGGCCATCGACCAGCGCATGCGCGAGCTGCTGGAGATGGTCCGGCTTTCGCCGGACTTCGCCGCCCGCCGGCCGAGCCAGTTGTCCGGCGGGCAGAAGCAGCGCATCGCCATCGCCCGCGCCTTCGCCTCCGATCCGTCGCTGATCGTCGCCGACGAGCCTGTGTCGGCGCTGGATGTCTCCGTGCAGGCGGCCGTGGTGACGCTGCTGCTCGACATCCAGAAGACCCGGCATGCGACGATGCTGTTCATCAGCCATGACCTGGCGCTGGTGCGCCACGTCGCCGACAAGGTCGTTGTGATGTATCTCGGCAAGGTGATGGAAAAAGGCACCGTCGAGGAGATCTTCGGCGGTGCGACCCATCCGTACACCGAGGCGCTGATCTCGGCGATCCGCAGCACCAAACCGGAAGGGGCAGAGCGCAACCGCATCACGCTGACCGGCGACACGCCGAGCCCCGTCGATGTCCCGCGCGGCTGCCGCTTTGCCAGCCGCTGCCATCGCAAGCTGGGTTCGATCTGCGACAGGGAACCGCCACCGATCCGCAGGATGTCCGCCACGCACGAGATCGCCTGCCACATTCCGGCGGAAGCGCTGGAGAGTCCCAGGCATCCGGACGAGGCGAGCGACCGTTCATGACGAGGCCAGCTTCACTGGGCCGCCTCTGGCGTCAGGCCGAACGGTCGCGCGCCATCCTGTCGATCATGGCGCGCATCTGCCTGGCCGGCACCGGCAGCGCCATGCTGACCACCGCGGTCTCGCTTGCATTGAGCGCGCCGGGAATCGACCCCTCCGAAGTGCAATTGGTGCTGACCGCTTACCCGGTCGGATTTCTCATCGGCTGCCTCGTCGCGCGTCCGCTGGTGTCGCGCGTCGGCCATGAGCGCGCCTTCTTCGCCATCACCGTGCTTGCAAGCCTTGCCGCCTCGGGATTCGCGCTCACCGATTTCATGCCGGCATGGCTTTGCCTCCGGCTGCTCGGCGGGCTTGCCATGGCGGCAATGTTCGTTGTCTGCGAAAGCTGGATCAACCTCTATGCCGACCAGCACAATCGCGGCAGGCTGTTCTCCATCTACATGCTGACGACGGCGGTCGCGGTGCTGTTCGGACAGCTGCTGCTGGAGCTCGTCGGCGCGCATTCGCCGCATTTGTTCGCCGTCAGCGCGGCGACGGTGCTCTTGTCGGCGCTTGCACGGTTTGTCTCCAGGCCTTGGCCTGCCCTGCCCGCCGAGCAAACCGAGCCGTCCCTGGCCGATATCCCGGCGCAGGACGAACGCTATGGCGTCGTCCAGTTGCTGCGTCTCGCTCCGGTAACGGTGGTCAGCATCTTCCAGGCAGGCATCACCAACATGAACATTTTCGTGCTGACGCCGATCTACGGCGCCAAGATCGGACTGTCCGCCGCCGCCACTGTCGGCCTGGTGACGACCGTCAGCGTTGCCGGCATGCTGGCGCAGACGCCTATAGGATGGCTGTCCGACCGGTTCGACAGGCGCATCATGCTGCTTGTCCAGGGACTGCTTTCCGTGTCGCTATGCGCGTCGATCGCCTGGCTGGGCAGCGGACCGCTGCCGCTGCTCTTCCTGCTGTTCTTCCTCTATGGAGCAACCGCTCTCACGGTCTATCCTGTGGCCATCGCCTTCGCCAATTCGCGCATGCACAGCCGGCACATGGTGGCCGCTTCGGGGACGCTGCTTCTGCTCTATTCGGTCGGCAACATCCTGACGCCGGGTCTCGCCGCCGGACTGATGGAGCGTACCGCGCCGCAGGCCATGCTGTTCGTGCTCGGCACCGGCGGCATTCTGGTGGCGGTTGCGGCTTGCATCAATCTGCGGCGGCGCCCGGTCGGTGTCGCGGTTGCGCAGCCGTGCGGAGGCGAGCCGTGAACAGCGCCCTTCCCCACCGTCTGGATGGCAAGTTCGTTCTGATCACGGGCGCCGCGAGCGGCATCGGCGCGGCGATCGCGCGCCGCTGCGCCGAAGAGGGAGCCCGTGTCGCCTGCTCGGATCGGGACACAGCATCGACGAAGGCGCTTGCCGCCAGCCTTGGGCCGAATGCTCTGGCTGTCGACTGTGATGTCACCGATCCGGACTCGGTCCAAGATGCTGTCGACGCGACAGCTCAAGCATTCGGCCGGCTGGACGGTCTGGTCCACAACGCCGCGGCTCCCTCGACCGACGGCACCGTCGCCGACCTTGCAGTGGACAAGTGGCGGCTGGAACTCGACGTCGGCCTGACCGGCGCGTTCCTGATCTCCAAATTCGCGGTGCCGCTGATGGCATCGAGCGGCGGCGGGTCGATCGTCTTCATCGGCTCGCAATTCGCGCGCGTCGCCGTCGGCAAGGCGGTGGCCTATTGCGCGGCGAAGGCGGGGCTTGTGCATTTGGCGAAGGCGATGGCGATCGACCATGCGGATCAGAACATCCGGGTGAACAGCCTGTCGCCCGGAGCGGTCGCGACCGCCCGCCTGCTGCAGCGCTGGTCCAGTCTGGAGGCGGCCGACAAGGGTCTAGGACCTGCGCATCTGCTCGGACGAATTGCCGAGCCCGAAGAGATCGCAGCCGCCTGCGCCTTTCTGCTTTCGTCCGACGCTTCCTTCGTCACCGGCACGGACCTCCTGGTGGATGGCGGCTATGCGGTGCGTTGAATCAATTTCCAGCATAGGAGGCTCCAAGACATGACCCTTCTCGTCACAGGCGGCACCGGCTTCGTCATGAGCGTGGTGGCGCGTGCCTGGCTGGACCGCGACCCTGCCGCGCGCGCCGTCATCCTGGATCGCGCCGGCCTCGACGCCGCGGCCGAAAGGCATTTCGCTCCGGTGCGCGACCGGCTCAAAGTGATCAGCGCGGATATCCTCGACCCGGCGGGGTGGTCCGCCGCACTCGACAACGAGCACATCACCGCGATCGTACATGGCGCGACGATCACACCGATTTCGCGCGGCAGCGCCTCGGAGGCCAAGCGCCAGCCGGAGGCCGAGGACCCGGCTCGCATCGTCGATGTCAATCTCATGGGCACAGTGCGCATGCTCGAATGGGCACGCGCGCGGGCCAACGTGAAGCGCTTCATCTATGTCAGCTCGGGAGCCATCTATCGACACAATGGCCCCGACTGGAGCGGCGAGCCGCTGCCGGAGGACGGCTACGTCGCGCCGTTGACGCTTTACGGCATCTCCAAATTCGCCTCCGAGATGGTGACCAACCGCTATGCCGACCTGTTCGGCCTGTCGGCGGTTTCGGTCCGGCTTGCTTCCGTCTACGGCCCGATGGATCGCGCGACCGAGAGCCGCAACTTCCGCCATGTCCCCAACCGTGTTGCGCACATGGCCCTGGCCGGCGAAACGATCCGGCCGAACAGTCTGGAGCCGGTGGGCGACTATCTTGCCTCGACCGATGTCGCTGCCGCGATCCTCGCGCTGCTCGATGCGCCGCGCCTCAATTACCGCCACTACAATATCGGCTCCGGCTCCAGCCAGACCATCGGCGAGATCATCGCCTGGGCAAAGGAGCGTGTTCCGGCGCTGAAGGTTGAGGTGACGCCTGGAGAAGACGCCAATATCCTACAGGACGTGTCGCTGAAAGGCGGCATGTGGGGCGCCTACGACATCGCGCGGATCATGCGTGATACGGCATGGCGGCCGCGCCCGGGCAAGGAGGCGTTCCACGCCTATATGGACTGGATTTCGGCCAACGAGATGAAGTGAGAGGGATTGCCATGACAAGCGCTGCCTCACAACCGGTCCAGCCGCGCGACTTCGTCGGCTATGGACCGAACCCGCCCTATGTCACCTGGCCGGACGGCGCGAAAGTCGCGATCAATCTCGTGCTGAACTACGAGGAAGGGTCGGAGTACAACTGGCTGGATGACGGCCGCAACGACAATTGGGGCGAGTACAACAACCCCGGCCTTTCACCGCATCGCGACCTCGGCACCGAAACGCATTTCGAATATGGCAGCCGGGCCGGGGTCTGGCGGTTGGCTCGGCTGTTCGACCGCTACGATGTGCCGATCACGGTGTCGGCTTGCGCAGTGGCGCTGGAGAAGAATCCCGCCGTCGCCGAGTGGATGAATGCGCGCGGTCACGACCTGCTCGGTCACGGGCTGCGCTGGACCGATTATCCCGGCATGCCGCGCGAGGAAGAGGAGCGGCAGTTGCACGAAGCGATCGCACTTTACGAGAGGGTGCTTGGCCGGCGGCCGCTCGGCTGGAACTGCCGCTCGTTTCCAAGCGTCAACACCCGCGATCTGCTGGTGCGCGAGGGCGGCTTTCTCTACCACTCCGATCCCTGCAACGACGAGCTGCCCTATTTCGTCGACCATAGCGAGGAGAGAATCCTCGTCGTGCCCTATTCCAAGACGCTCAACGACAGCCGCTTCCTCATCGCGCCGGGTTACAGCAATCCGCGCGACTTCGCCGAGGATTGCCGCTCGGCCATCGATTACATGCTGTGGGAGGCCGAAGAGACGGGCGGACGGATGCTCAACATCTGCGTGCACGCGCGCTGGATGGGCCAGCCGAACCGGGCGTCCGGCCTGCGCGAGGTAATCGAGCACGTGCAAAAGACGCCGGGGGCGATCTTCATGCGGCGCGCCGACATCGCGCGGTACTGGCTGGACAATCACCGGACGTTTGCCGGCAAGCGTGCCGGCTGAACAGCGGAATGTTCGAAACACTCATCACCGGCGCGACGATCGTCAACGCAGAGGGCAAAGCCCGCCGCGACATTGCCATCAACGCCGGCAGGATCGCGGCCCTGATCCAGCCAGGAGACGCGGCCGAAGCGCGGAAGGTGATCGACGCTAGCGGCTGTCTGCTGCTGCCCGGTCTCGTCGATGCGCACGCGCATCTGCGCGAACCGGGACTGACCCACAAGGAAGACTTCTCGTCGGGCACGCATGCGGCCGCGCTCGGCGGCGTGACGACGGTGCTCGACATGCCGACCGATGAACCCTGGACGGCGACGGCGGACCAGCTCGCCGAGAAGATGTCGATGGCCGAAGGCAAGCTCAACGTCGATGTCGGCTTCCAGGCTGTTGTCAGCGAGAGGCCGGACAGTCTCGAAGGGCTGGCGGCGCTTGCCCCGGTATCGTTCGAGCTTTTCACGGCGGATGTCCCAGAGCCGTTTCTTTTTCCGACGGTGGACACCGTTCTTCACGCGCTCAAGCGGATGAGCTCGATCAAGACGATCGTCGGCATCTCGCCCGGCGATCAATCGCTGCTGGTGGGCAGCGCCGGGCGCGTTCATTCTTGCGACATCGCAGCGTTCCGCGAAAGCCGGCCACCACTGGCCGAGGCCAATGGCATCGCGCGGGCGCTGCTGGCGGCGGCCGAGACCGGCGCGCGCGTTCATGTCCGCCAGATCAACTCGGCGCTCGGCGTCGAGACCTGGCGGCGCCTGCGCGATCTTGCCGATGCCAGCGTCGAGACGACACCCCAGAACCTGTTCTTCTGCGCGGACGACTACGAAAAGCAAGGCGCGCGACTGAAGGGATCACCGCCGTTCCGGCCGAGGCAAGATGTGCAGCGCCTCCGCGAGGCTGTAGCGGCCGGGCTGATCGACATCATCGCCACCGATCACGCGCCACACAGCCCTGCTGAGAAGGCCGCCGACTATCCGGCTTTCGCGGACATCCCGGGCGGCATGCCCGGACTGCAGACGCTGCTGTCCGTCATGCTCAAGCTCGTCGACGAAGACCTGATCGGACTGCGCGACATCGCGCGCCTGTGCGCGGCCAATCCGGCCAACCGGTTTGGGCTTGGCCGGCGCAAGGGCAGGCTGGCCGTCGGCCACGATGCCGACATCCTCCTCATCGACCCGACGCGAACCTTTGCCATGCGCGATGCCGACCAGAAGTCAAAGGCCGGCTACACGCCGTTTGACGGCTGGAGCGTTTCAGCCACCTTGCGGCAGGTGTTCCTGCGCGGCGAGGAAATCACGCGTGACGGCGCGCTGGTCAACCCGGGACAAGGCCAAGTGGTGCGGTGGGAAAGCTGAGGCAGGCAAGATGGGTCTTCTGGACGGCAAGGTTGCCATTGTCACCGGCGCGAGCTCCGGCATCGGCCGCGCCATCGCGCAACGCTACGCGCAGGACGGCGCGAAGGTGGTGGTCGCCGATACGCGCGAGGAAGCTATCGAAGGCGGCGGAACAACGGTCCGGCTGATCGAAGCGGCTGGCGGTGAGGCGATCTTCATCTCCACGGACATCGCCGATCAGGAGGCCGTCATAACCATGATGCGGCAGGCGGTGGACCGGTTCGGGCGGCTCGATATCCTGGTCAACAACGCCGCGGTCTATACCTCGACCAATCTGCTCCAGACCACGCCGGAGCAATGGGCGAAGGTGATCGACGTCAACGTCACCGGCTTCTTCTACTGCTCGCAACAGGCGGTGCTGCAGATGCTCAGGCAGGAGCCGGTCAACGGCGTACGCGGGCGCATCATCAATATCGCCTCGCAGCACGGTATGGTCGCCTGCCCGGGCGATTTCCCCTATTCGGTCAGCAAGGGCGCGATCGTGCAGATGACGCGCCAGATCGCGGTCGATCACGCCGAGGACCTGATCGTCTGCAATGCGATAGCTCCCGGCAAGATCATCACCGGCAAGCCGGGCATCGCCAACGACCCCGATGCGCTCGACTATTCGCGCCGCCGCACGCCATGGCCGCGGCTTGGCGAGCCGAACGATGTCGCCGGCGCGGCGCTTTTCCTGGCCAGCGACCTTGCGACATACGTCACCGGGATCAACCTGATGGTGGACGGCGGCTGGATGGCCGGCTGAGCGGTCATCGCGCGAAAGCAAAGGCCGGCTGCAAAGCGGCCGGCCTCCTTCCTATCCGACGATCACGACGATCGCAGCTACTTATTCGGCACTTCGTAGACCTTGCCGTGCCAAGGTGCTGCATCGATCTGGTCGAGGGCCATCACGTAAAGCTCCTTTTCATCGGGCCCGAAGGCGAAGTTCGGCATGGACGGCGACGGCACCGAAAGCGTGCGCAAGAGCTTGGCGTCCTTGTCCACCACTATGATCTTGCCCGGCGCGTCGAGCGAGCGCGGGCTCTGGCCGATATACATCTCGCCAGCCTCGTCCATCTTGATGCCGTCCGGCCAGATATGCGGCTGGTTCGGGAACAGATCGTCGAGCCGAAGGAAGACGCGACGGTTGCTCAAGCTGTGATCGGCCCCGACATCGAACTCGATGATGCGGTTGTCCTCGGTTTCGACCAGGTAGAGCATCTTGCCGTCGTTCGACATGACCAGCCCATTGGCATTGTGCAGGTCGCCAGCCACCTTCTTCACGCTGCCGTCCTTGCCGATGTAGTAGGCCGACGCGTCGATCAGCGGACCGCCCTTGCCGGAGCCGGTGAAGTAGATGCCGCCCTCCTTGTCCGGCGCGAAATCATTGGGGCCGCTGAACGGCTTGCCGTCGGTGTCCTTGTCGTAGGCCGGCAGCGTCTTGCCGTCGGCCGAGATGCGGCCGATCGTGTTGTTGTCGTAGCAGGTGACGACGAATTCGCCCGTCGCGGTCGGCAGCACGGCCGAAGGGCCGCAGCCATCCATCTTCCAGAAAATCGCGTTCTTCTTGCCGTCCCAAACGTCCACAGTGCCGCGGCCGTATTCGACGTAGAAGAGCTTGTCCTGGTACCAGATCGGGCCCTCGGCGAACCAAGCGTCGTCATTGATCACCTTGACGTTCGCGGCGTGTGCCGATGCGGTAAGAGCGAGGGCTAACACTGTGCCCAGCAAATGCTGTCTTGTCATGCGCTTCCCCTTTCTTTCGTTGAACTCCAGGCGCTTAGGGCTCGCCGGCGCCGATCTCCTCCTTGCGGCGCGCCACATAGGCGTCCAGCTCCTCGCGGATGGCTGGATCCATAACCGGTTCCTCGTAGTCGCTGAGTGCCTGCTGCCAGAGCTGCGTCGCCCGCTCCAGCGCATCGTGGCCGCCCGCTTCCTGCCAGCTGCCGTAATTTTGCCAATTGGACAGCATCGGCCGGTAGAAGGCGGTCTCGTAGCGCGCCATGGTGTGCTCCGACCCGAAGAAATGTCCGCCGGTCGGCACGGCCTTGATCGCCTCGAAGCCGAGGTCGTCCTCCTCGAACGGCATCGGCCGCAGGAACTCCATCATGTTCTGGAGGATCTCGACGTCGAGGACGAGCTTCTCGTAGGAGGCTGTCAGCCCGCCCTCCAGCCATCCGGCGGCGTGATAGATCAGGTTCGCGCCGCCGAGCACCGCGCCCCAGGTCGCCATCTCGGTCTCATAGGCCGCCTGCAGGTCGACGACATTGGAGGCATTGGCATTGGAGGTGCGGTAGGGAAGGTTATAGCGCCGCGCCAGCTGTCCGGCGACGATGTTGGCCTTGGCGTTCTCCGGCGTGCCGAAGGCAGGCGCGCCGGAACGCATGTCGACATTGGACGTGAAGGCGCCATACATCACCGGCGTGCCGGGATTGACCAGCTGCGTCAGCGTCACGCCGAACAGGGCCTCGGCATTCTGCTGCGCAAGAGCCGCGGCCAGCGTCACCGGGGTCATGGCGCCCATCAGGGTGAAGGGCGTGATCGTCACCGGCTGGCCGTGCTCGGCCATGGCGATCAGGCCTTCGGCCATCGCCTCGTCGAACAGGCGCGGCGAGTTGACGGAAATAATCGTCGTGACCCCCGGCGAATTGCGCAGTGCCTCGATGGTCGTGCCGCGTGCGATCGCCGTCATGGCGATGCTATCCATGGCGCGGCCGCGGCCGATCGCCGAGCAATGGAAGCTCAGATCCGACAGCGTGAGATTGGCGCGATAGGTGTCGAGATGGCGCGAATTCGCCGGCAGCTCCATAGGCGCCACCACCTGGTTGCCGATGATATGGATGGCGTTGAAATGATGCGCGAGGCGGATGAAGTTCTCATAGTCAGCCAGATTGCCCTGCCGGCGGCCGTTGATGCGGTCATGCACATTGGGCGGCCCGGCGACCAGCCCGAACACCAGCGAATTGCCGCCGATGCGGATCTGCTTGTCCGGATTGCGCGAGCTTAGCGAGAAGGACGATGGCGCGTTCCTAAGCGCTTCTCTGACGATACTCTCGTCGATCCGCACCGTGTTCTCGGCCCGATCAACGATGGCGCCCGCGGCCTCGAAGATACCCAGCACCTTCTCGCCCATGACGCGGATGCCGAGTTCGGACATAATACGCATCGAGGTCCGGTGGAGCTTGTCCATCTGCTCCTCGTCGAGGATCTGCATCGGCGCGTAGGGGTTTGTGACGCGCTGCCAGGGCAGTTGCGCAATGCCGCCGCCACTGCGCCCGGCCGCTCTGGTGCGCCGTCCGCCGCTTCGCCTGTCATGCGCTGTCATCGGCCTGTCCTCCTTAATAGCCGCGTCCCGGATCCACCACATTCGCCAAAGGCTCGCCGCGCCGGTAGCGGGCGAGATTCTCGGCAAACATGCGTGCCGACTTCACGTCCCAGCCGTCGTAGACGGACGAGCAATGCGGCGTGACGATCACGTTCTCGTAGCCCCACAGCGGATGCGCCGGCGGCAGCGGCTCGAGGGCGAAGACGTCGAGCGCCGCGCCCTTGATCCGGCCACCGTCGAGCGCCGCAAGGAGCGCCGCCTCGTCGACGACGCCGCCGCGGGAAACGTCGATCAGCACCGCCGAAGGCTTCATCGCCGAGAAGGCTTCGCTGCCCACCATGCCACGTGTGCTTTCGAGCAGCGGCACCGCGCACAAGATGAAATCGGCACGGCCCCACAGGCTGGGCAGGTCGGCCATGCCGTGCACCTCATCGATGTGGTAGGTCGGTTTCGGGCTGGCGCGCACGCCCAGGGTCGTCATGCCGAAGGCCCTGGCCCGGACGGCGACCGCCTGCCCCGTCTTGCCGAGCCCAAGGATCAGAAGCGTCTTGCCCTGGATCGGCTCGACCTTGCCGGCCGTCCACCTCCTGGCAGCCTGCTCGCGTGCGAAGCCGCGCAGGCCGAGCGAGAAGGAAAGCATCGCGCCGAAGACATATTCGGCCATCATGTCGGCAGCGACGCCGGCCGAATTGGTTATCGTCACCCTTGTCGGATCCCAGGGGCGCAGGTGATCCGTGCCGGAGCCGCCGACCGAAACCCAGCGCACGGTCGGGCTCTCGACCAGCGCCGCGCGCGGATAGCGCGATCCCCGGTCGAATTTGATGGTGAACACCACCTCGGCGCCGGTGTCCGCAATCAGGTCGGGAAGCGCCTCGTAGCTGTCGCAGCCGAGCACCCTGAGATCGGGATGGGTTTCCGCCAGCGCCGCAATCGGCCCGTCCGGCGCGTCGCTGCTGACGATGATTGTTGGCCGCGCGGACATTTCAGCCCCGCCTCGGACCAGGAATGTGATCGGCAAGAGGACCCAGCGTCTCGAGCAAAGCCTTGCCTGCCTGCGGGCTGGTGTTCTCATGCGGCGCGCGCAGGTTGAGCCAGCGCTGGTCGCCGGAGCGCACGGCAAGTGCCGCTTTCATGCCGCCGATCAGCCCCGCGGTCTGAACCGCCTTTCGAAATTCCTTTATGGCGGCATCGGCGGCCGAGACGTCGCGGCCGGCGCGCGCGCCGTCATAGACGGCGCGGATAGCCTTGGCGTTGAGGTTGACGGAAGCGGAAATGCAACCCGCCGCGCCGGCGGCCAGGCCTTGGGTGAGCTGGCCTTCGGAACTCGGGAAGACGGAGACGTTGGGCGCCGCGGCGATCACGGCCGCGGTGTTGTCCCAGTTCCCGGCACTGTCCTTGTAGGCGACAACGGTTTCGGGAAATGCCGCGTTGAGCCGCGCCGTCAGCGCCGGCGATACCGGCACCCCGGAATTCTGCGGGATGTGATAGAGGATCAGCTTGAGCTTCGGGCTGGCGACTTTCTCGACCAGTTCCGAATAGTAGCGCGCCTGCCCGTCATCGCCCGCCGCGGTGTAGAAGAACGAAGGCAGCACCATGACGCCGGCGCAGCCGAGTTCCAGGGCATGCCGGCTCAGTTCGAGCGTCTCGGGCAGCGCGGTAACGCCTGTGCCGGGCATCATCTTATCCGCCGGGATGCCGGCCTCGGCCAGCCACTCCAGGGCTTGCATGCGTTCGCGCGGCGACAGCGACAGCGCCTCGCCGGTCGTCCCAAACGGCGAAAGGTAATGCGCGCCCTGAGCAAGCACCCATTTCGCATGGTTGACCCACAGATCGCGGGCGACGCTGCCGTCTTTGTCGAAGGGCGTCAGGATGGGGCCAATGACGCCTTGCACGCTGTTCATCGATGGTTCTCCCGGGTCGTCGTGTCGCCGTCGGCGAGCTTCGCTGCCGCGTCGACTGTTCTGATAAAGAATGCTGTCGAGGCGATGTCGAAGAAGACGTGGAAGCCTGCCTCGCTGCGCACCAGCACGGCTTCGAGATTCGCGACGCGCGTCTGCGCGATCTCGTCATCGGCAAAACGGCCAGGCCTGAGGTCCAGTGCGCAAAGCCTCGCCATCACCGCTTCTGCCGACTGGCCGGAAAGCCGCATCCAGCTCCAGCCTTCCTCGCGCCAGGACCAATAGCCGCGCGAACCTTTCTCGGCCTGCCAGGCAGCGACGAGCTTTGCGACGGCGCCACCGGCGATATCGTCAATCGCGAGGAAATCTTCGCTGCCTAGACGCAGCAGCCTGACGCCGCCCTGCCTAGCGATGCGATTGACGGGCGGCAAGGCGAGACCTTGCGCTTCGAGCCAGGCTGAACTGCCGGGCCCTTTGATGCCGAAGCGCGATCGGGCCGTCAGATCGGTCACTATCAGTTGCCCATTTGGCAGAACTGCTTCAGCGGCCGAGCCGTCCGGCGACAGGGGAAATGTTCGCATGGCAAGACCGGCCATCTTTACATCTCCTGCCGGACGTTCTGCGGATCGAAAAAGGCGTGACCGACCACCGGCACCTGCACCAATTCGCCGCTGCGACACTTCACCGTGACCTTGCTGCCAGGGGCAGCGTCGTCGATATGGACATAGGCCAGCGCGATTGTGTGGCCAAGCGTTGGCGAGAAGCCAATCGAAGTGATCTGCCCAACCGGGTTGCCGCCGCGCAGCACCAGGCAGGACTCGCCGGGGATGTTGCTTGCACCCTCGAAAGAGAGGCCGACGAGCCGGCGCGTTTCGCCAAGCCTCGTCCGCATCTCGATTGACCGCTTGCCGACGAAGAAGGGCTTCTTCTTCGAAACCGCCCAGCCGAAACCGAGCTCGTTGGGCGTGGTCAGCGCGTCGGTATCCTGGCCGATCAGGATATGCCCCTTTTCAAGCCGCAGCATGCGCGAGGCCTCGAGTCCATAGGGACGCAAGCCATGCGGCTTGCCGGCCTCGGACAAAGCGTCCCACAGCGCGACCGCATAGCTCGAAGGACAGTGCAGCTCGTAGCTCACCTCGCCCGTGAAGCCGATCCGCATCACACGCACCGGCAGGCCGGCCAGCATGCCTTCGCGCCCGTGGAGATAGGGGAAAGCGTCGCGCGAGAAATCGATGTCGCCATCTAGCGCCTGCAAGACCTCACGCGCCTTCGGGCCGGTGACGTTCATGCCGGAAAATGCTGCCGTGACGTTGAGCACGTCGACCTTCAGCCGCCACTGCGCATTCCAGAACAGCATGTCGGCCTGCACGCGGGCGACGGCGCCGGTCGTCGCGGTGACGTAGAACAGGTCATCGGCGAGACGATAGGCGACGCCGTCATCGATAACCGTCCCCATCTCGTTGAGCATCAGGCAGTAGCGGACCCGGCCGACGCGCTGGTTGGCATGCGCCATCGTGTACATCCGATCGAGGAAGGCGCCGGCGTCAGGACCGCGGATCTCCAGCTTGCCCAAAGTCGACACGTCGAGCATGCCGACGCCGTTGCGGACCGCGGCGATCTCTTCGCGGACCAGGCGGTCTATCCGGTCTTCCGGCCCGTAAAAATACGGCCGCCACCAGGCACCGATCGGCTTCATGCGAGCGTTGAGTGCGAGATGGCGCGCATGCAGCGCGGTGCGCCGCTCCAACGGCTCGTGATGGCCGGCGAGCACGCCGAGCTTCT
Source organism: Mesorhizobium sp. M1A.F.Ca.IN.020.04.1.1 (assembly GCF_003997315.1). Lineage (NCBI taxonomy): Bacteria > Pseudomonadati > Pseudomonadota > Alphaproteobacteria > Hyphomicrobiales > Phyllobacteriaceae > Mesorhizobium > Mesorhizobium sp. M1A.F.Ca.IN.020.04.1.1. The sequence continues at coordinate 36,588 of NZ_RZSN01000008.1, read as the reverse complement.
CCGGTCCGGTCGGCGGCCGCGCCGTGGTGATGCCCACCTCGCCAACCCCGCGCCCCGTCGCTTCGGCGACAATCCGCGCCGTGGCGAGCGCCGAATGCCTGCCTTGGCTCGGCCCCATGCCGACGGTGGAAAAGCGCTTCACCAGTTCGAGTTCGCGATAGCCTTCCTTGACCGCATTCCTGAGGTCCTTGACCTGCAGATCCTCATCGAAATCGACGAAGTCGCGACCTTTTGCGTTGCCGGCGAGCGGTTGTGCCCAGGCAGCTGGCTCGGGCTCGTATTCGTTCTGCACGTCAGGAGGATCGCCGTGGCCGAGCCGCTCCAGAGCCTCGCGCGCGGCGCGGCGGCCGTCGGCCATCGCAGACTGCAACCGCGATTTGCCGGCAACGGCGCCTGCCAGCCGGACGGCCGCGCCCACCGGCAGACTGAGCGTCATTCGCGCCGTCGCATCGTCGTAGCCAACTATCGCTCCCGCATGGCAGGGCAACTGCCAGGCAGGCACCGAGCCGACGGAGACCGCCACGAGATCGCAGTCGATCCAGCGGCTGCCAATGCGGACCCGCGTCACATGCTTGTTGCCGCGCGTCCCGGACGCTTCCTCGATCGGGGCGCCTGCGAGGATCCCTATCCCCCTGGCCCGAAGCTCACCGGCGCGGTCGCCGGCATTTGGCCGAGCATCGACGATCGCGGCCAGTTCGACGCCAGCCTCGACCAGATCCAGCGCGGAGTCGTAGCCATCGTCATTGGCGGCCAGCACGACGGCCCGCCGGCCAGGTTGCACCGCGTAATGGCGGAGCAATCGTTGCACGGCGCCGCCGGTCATGATGCCAGGCAGATCGTTGTTGCGGAACACCGCCGGCTGCTCGATGGCGCCTGTCGCCAGGACAACCTCGCGGGCGCGGGTTCGGTAGAGCCGGTTGCCCTGGATCAGCGGCAGCCAATTGTCCTCATACCAGCCGTTGCAGATGGTGCCGGTCATAATGCGCAGATTGGGGAGCTTGGCTGCCTTGGCTGCCAGACTGAACAATATGCCCGGATCGCAGCGGCGATAGGTCAGCGAACCGCCAATTTCGGGATTGTCGTCGCACAACAGCACGTCGGCGCCGGCTTGTGCGGCCGAGATCGCAGCCGATAGACCCGCCGGCCCCGCGCCGACGACCAGCAGGTCGCAGTGAAGATGCGCCTTGTCGAAACTCAGATGCGGCGCCTTGACGTCGACGATCCCGAGCCCCGCCTTGCGACGGATCATCGGCTCCCAGAAGCGGAGCCAGCTGTCCTGTCTCGGACCCATGAAGGTGCGGTAGTAGAAGCCGACCGGCAGGAAACGTCCAAAGCGGTCGATCACCGCATCGCGGTCGTTTTCCAGGGAGCCGTTGACGTTCTGCGCCGTCACCATCATGCCGTCCTGGAGCGGCGTCAGGTCGGCGGGAACATTCGGCTCCGACGGCAATTGCACCAGCGTGTTCGCTTCCGCGCCGGCCATGGTCATGATGCCGCGCGGCCGGTGGTATTTGAACGAGCGCGACAGGACCCACTGGTCCGAGGCCGCCAGCGCGCTGGCGATGCAGTCGCCGGCAAAGCCATGATAAGCCTTGCCTTCGAAGGTGAAGCGGACAGGCCGCGTCCGGTCGAGGCGCGAACCGTATGGCGTGCCAAGCCGCGTCATGGCCGGCTCCCAATGGCGTAGGTGCGGATGATCTCGTTGGTGACGACGTCGCGCTCGGCGAGGAAGAAGAAGTTGCTCGGCACGTGCCGCCAGCACTCGACCACCACACCTTTTCGATTGTCCGCGCGGAAGAGATGCCTTGCCCACTCAGCGTCGGCGGCAGCGTCCGCATCGGGCCTCTGCCGCAGCGGACCGAAGGACTGGAATTCGTCGATGTTGCGCGGGCCGTTCATGGGGCAGTCAAGCAGCTTCATGGTCAGTGGCTCGCCGCCGTGGCGCCCATTTCATTGAGCAGTCGGAACTTCTCGAAGCGCTCCAGCGCAAACGGCTTCAGCAGGTCGGGAACCCGACCCCTGGCGATGGTTTCCGCCATGCGCTTGCCGGCGACCGCAGTCGCCTTGAAGCCCCAGGTGCCCCAGCCGCAATCGAGCCACAGATTGGCGAGAGGGCTGGCGCCCATGATCGGGCTGTAGTCCGGCGTCATGTCGGTGATGCCGGCCCATTGCCGCAGCACCCGCACACCTTGCAGGAAGGGAAAGAGATGCACGGCGCCTTCCGCCAGATGCTCCTTCATGTCCAGCGTCGAGCGGGTCGAATAGAGCTGGTACGGATCCGAGCCGCCACCGATGACGATCTCGCCGCGCGAGGATTGCACCAGATAGGTGTGCAGCGATACGGACGAGACCAGCGTGTGCAGCCAGGGCTTCAGCGGCTGCGTCACCATTGCCTGCAAGGGGTAGCAGCGGATCGGCAGTTCCACGCCGGCCATCATCGCAACATCGTAGTTCATGCCGCCGGCGGCGATGAGCACGGAGCCGCAGGCGACCCGTCCGCGGTTCGTCACCACAGCGCGCACCTGGCCGTTCTCGACCTCAAAACCTTGAACTTCGGTGCGCTGGTGGATTTCGGCGCCGCGGCGCGAGGCCTGCGCCGCGAAGCCCCAGGCAACCGCATCGTGGCGGGCCGTGCCGGCATCGGCATGCCAGAGGCCGCCGAGGATCTCGAGCGCACCGTCGCGATCCATGTTGAGTTCGGGCACCAGCTTCTCGACCTCTTTTGCGTCGATCACCTCGGTGCGCGTGCCCATATGCTTGCCCATCTCGGCGCGCAGATGGAAGGCGCGCAGCGTCGCTTCCGTGTGTGCGAGCGTCAGCTGGCCGCGCTGCGAGAACATGACGTTGAAGTCGAGTTCCTGCGACAGCGCTTCGAAGAGCGAAACGCCTTCCTTGTAGAAGGCGACGCCTTCCTGGGTGATGTAATTGGAGCGGATCGTCGTGGTGTTGCGTGCGGTATTGCCGCCGGCCAGATAGCCTTTTTCGAGCACCGCGATGCTGGCGATACCATGGTATTTCGACAGATAATGCGCGCAGGCCAAGCCATGCCCGCCGCCACCGACGATGACCACGTCATAGGACGGCTTCAGCTCAGGCGTCGCAGGAATGTCGCCCGTCACCGGATAGTCGCGGCTAAGCCCGTATTTGAGAAGCCTAAGCGGCATGGCTGCCCTGGCCGCCAGGAGGATCGTAGACCAGAGCGGTCACCTCGGAAAACCGGTGGTCGGCGTCGGTCAGGCCGAGAATACCGTCCCGGATCGCGGCGGCCCTGGTCGAGCCGAGAACGGGCGACGCAAACTCGATGTACTTGGCGACGATATCGTCTTCGCTGAACGGGGCTTCGGGGCCGCCGCGTGCGTGGACATCTCCGGACTCCAGCTGCCGGCCGTCAACCGTCTCGATCTGCACGTCGGCCCAGCGCCCGGCGGGGAAACGGTCGCTGTGCTTCGCCGCCTCGTTCACCTCGACGCGCTTCAGCAAATCCGCGACGGCGGCATCGCGCAGACCCGAGCCCGAAATGTGCTCCACGCCGATTCGACCATAGTGGATCATCGTGGCCACGGCGAAGGGCAGGCTGTACTGCGCCTTTGATGTCGTGTCCGGCATGCCGGCAAACAGCGTCGCCGCATAGTGGAAGCTGTTGACATGGACTTTGCGTATGTCTTCCGGCCGAAGCCCATGCTGCAGGCAAAGCGCGCGCGTCGCGTCGATCGCCGCGTGGGCCCAGCGGCAGACCGGATACGGTTTTATGTATTGCCGGGTCATCTGCCAGAACAGGCCGAGGTCATCCCAATGTGCCGCGACCTCCGGCGCCTCGACCGTGATCGCCGGCGCGCCGGCGAAACCGGCTTCGGCAAGCACGGCGGCCGACAGGCCGACCAGCGCCCCCATGCCTGAGCCGTCATGCAGCATGGTCGGCGTTGCGATCTCGCGCATCATCTGGCTGCGCGGTCCGTGATACTCGGCGATGCCGAAAGCATGGCGCAGTTGATCGTCGTCAAGCGAAAGCAGGCGGGCCGCGACCGCCGCCACGCCAAGAGAATTCCACGCGCCGGAGGTGTGATAATCGGAGACGGTTGCGTGCAGCGCAATGCCGGCCCGCCCCGCGATCTCATAGCCGACGACGATCGCGGCCAGCGCCTCGGGGCCGGTCAACTCAGGCTTTTCTTCTGCGAGCGCAAGCAGCGCCGGGATAACCGCCACGCCGATGTGCCCCTTGGTCGGCGGGTAACCGTCATGGCCGTCGAGATTGTCGGTCTGGGTCGCCGCCGCGAAGGCGGCGCCGGCCATGCTGGCGCGCCTGCCGTCGAAGATCATCCTCGCCGCGTGCCGGTCGGCGCCGGAACCGTAGAGCATAACCGCGGCATCGCGCGCGATTTGTCCGGCCTGCATCGGGCCGGCGGCGATGGCAATGCCCATCGTGTCGAGGAACTGGAGGGCTGCCGATTTCAGAACGTCGCGCGGGAACGCGCCGGCCGACCTGCGCAGCACGAAGTCGGCAACACGGGCAAATACGGTGGAAGCAGACTCACCTTCCGCCGTCCGCTGGTCCATGGCGCCACCTTTCGCGTCCCGATCGCTCCAAGATAACTACGAATAATTTGGTCTCATGGGCCAGGCACGTAATTAGTTTGGCGCCATCGCACAAAAAAATCGGGGTCAAGGCGATTGCGGAGGCCAACGAAGCCGGTCTAGTTTTCGCTTCGCCAAGGAGCGATCGCATGAAGCCGCCACCCCCACTGAACTATATCCGCTCGTTCGAGTGTTCGGCGCGGCATCTCAGCTTCACCCTCGCTGCCAGCGAGCTCGGCTACACCCAGGCGGCGGTCAGCAATCATGTGCGGGGGCTGGAACACTATCTTGGCCGGCAGCTCTTCGTGCGCTATCCGCGCAGCCTGAAGCTGACCGAAATGGGCGAGGCCTTCCTGCCTACGCTGCGGCAGGCGCTCGACCAGATCGATCACGCCACGGAGGCGATCGTCGCCTCCTCGCGCAACAGGACGGTCGTCATCTCCTGCCCAATGAGCCTGGCCGAAAACTGGCTGGCCGGCTGCATGGCGGCGTTCCGGCAAATCCATCCGGAGATCGAGGTCGTTCTGCACGGCACGATCTGGGAAGACCTCAGCGAGCAGATCGCCGACATCACCATCTCGACCCGCCGCTTCGACGACCGCCCGCCGAGTGGCGTTCCGCTGTGGAACGACCAGCTCGCCATCCTCTGCGCACCCGGCCTGCTGTCCGGCCCGAAAGGGCTGCGCTCGCCGCGCGATATCCTCAACGTCGACTGGATCTTCGTGCATGGCCGCCAAGAATATTGGCAATGCATGGGCGACGCGCTGCAGATCGACATTTCGGATTATGAGAAAGGCATCACCACGAACGCCTCGAACATTGCGCTGGAACTGGCGGCAATGGGCGCGGGCTGCGTCGCCACGCAATATTCGCTGGCGAGAACCTATATCAGCCGCGGGCTTCTGGTGGAGCCTTTCCCCGTGCGAGCCGCCAGTCCATGGACCTATTATCTTTCGGAGAGCCAGCTCTCGAAAGGCAGCGTGGTGAGGACCGTCAGAGGGTGGATCATGGAACGAGCCAACGCCCATGTAGAAGCCGTTTAGGCTGACGGCTCGGCAACCATCCGTCCGGGGGAAGGAAGCAATCCGAAGACAACTACCCGAGGGTCTGACTTGCTAAGGCATAGGTCTTCGGCCTAGCCGAGCCGCCGTCGGAAAAATCGGCGAGGCATTTGCCCTTCGACATGGTCAGCACCGTGTCGAAGACCGGCATTCCGCTGTGCGACAGGAAGGCGGCGAACTCGCCATTGTCCATGTGCGTGTCGATCCTGAGGAAATATCCCGAATGGTCAGCCACGTGCGGCCTGACGACCGCCAGGGCGTCGGGGTCGCTTCCCGCCACCACCGGCCCTATGACATGGCCCCGTCCGAACGGTCGGCAGAGGGCAAAAGCGGTCAGCTTGTTCCCGTCGAAAAGGCCATAGCCGGCCGAATGCCCGAAGAGCTTTTCAACGAGCGCTGTCCGCCTCACGCCAAATCCCGCCGCGTCCAGCGCGATCGCCGCCGCAATATCGCCCGCGTCCAAGGTCCGGACGTTGCCGCGCCCTTCCGTCGGCCGGCCCGCTGTCGGCACGCGGGCGATGCCCTGGCATTGATAGACGGTCTTCTCCGGCTGGAAGTCGAGAGAGAGATAAAGCCGCCGCGCAGCACGGGTTGCGTTGAGGCGCAGATCGCGCCCGGGAATCCTGTCGAAGATCCGCTTCATTAGCCATTGCGCCGCCCCCTGCGTCTGAAGCCGCGGCGAGGTGATGACCATCCCCACGGTGGCGAAATTGGCGCCATGCGGGAACCACATGGCCGAACCGAGAGCCCGGCCGATCTCATCGAGCGCCACGAAGCCTTGGCCCGATTCACGCAGGAATTGCCAGTCCTCGGCGCGATGCGGCCATCCCACCGACAGCGAGAGCGCGTGCAACCTCTCCAGGTCGACATCTTGGACGTCGCCGATACGCATCGAGAAGGCATCGATTTTCAAGCTTTCGGACGGCTTCACTTCCATGGCCCTGAAAGAACCCTCAAAAATCAACGGGCGAGCAGACCGCTGACCCGTGCCCGCCAACGCTAGACAAGCAAACCCCACAGGATTTGCTCGAAAGCCGTGCACCAACGCAAGATTCAACTGAAACACTTCCGCTTTCGGCATGCAATCGCGTGGCAACGCACCCATCCTCTGCGGAAATTCGCCAGCATGCGGCATCGATGCCGGCGAACCCTAAATGCCTTGAGGGCTGCAATGGACGTCTTCGACATCCTCGACCGTCTCGTCGCCTTTCCGTCGGTCGCCGGCAAGCCCAACGGCGACATTGCCGGCTGGATCGAGGCTCATCTCGCCGAACAAGGCGCGAAGGTCACCCTGCTCCCAGGGCCAGAGGGCGACCGTTTCAATCTTTTCGCCACCATCGGCCCGGCCGAGGTTCCGGGCTACATCCTATCCGGCCATATGGACGTCGTCCCCGCCGGCGAGCCGCAATGGAGTTCGGCCCCTTTTTCGCTGCGCCGGGAGAGCGAACGGCTCTACGGACGCGGCACCACCGACATGAAGGGGTTTCTCGCCGCCGCGCTCGCCGCCGTGCCTGCGCTTGTGCGGCTGCGCCTCGCCAGACCGATCCACCTCGCCTTCTCCTATGACGAGGAGATCGGGTGCCGGGGCGTGCCGCATTTGATCGCCGGGCTGCCCGAGCTTTGCGCCAAGCCGCTCGGCGTCATCGTCGGCGAGCCGAGCGGCATGCGCGCCGTGCGCGGCCACAAGGGCAAGGCGGCCGCCCGCGTAATCATCAGCGGCCGCTCCGGCCACTCCTCGCGACCGGATCTTGGGCTTAACGCCATCCATGCGATGTCCGATGTGCTGAGCGCCGCCGTGAGTGAAGCGGAGCGGCTGATGCATGGCCCGTCCGACCCAACCTTTGAGCCGGCCTATTCCTCGCTGCAGGCCGGTGTGATCGCAGGCGGCCAGTCGGTCAACATCATCCCCGACAGCTGCACGCTCGGCCTGGAGGCGCGCGCAATACCGGGCATCGAACCGGCTGGCTTGCTCACCCCGGTCAAGGCGCGGGCTGAAGCTCTTGCCGCTCAAGGCTATGTTGTTGAATGGAAGCCGATTAGCGCCTATCCGGCGCTGTCGCTGCCGCAAGACTCGGCTCTGGCGGGACTGCTGCGCGAATTGACCGGCGAAGCGCCTTTAGCCGCCGTCAGCTACGGGACGGAGGCCGGACTTTACCAAGGCTCCGGGCTCGATGCGATCATCTGCGGCCCCGGCGATATCGGGCGCGCCCACAAGCCGGACGAATATATTCTCGCCAGCGAGCTCGCCGCCTGCCAGCAGATGATCGAGGCGCTGGGCGCGCGATGCGCGGCCTGAAGGAGCAGCCGGAATGACATTCCTCTTCAATTCCGACGCGCGGCGTGGCGCGATCTTCGCCGAGGCCTTCGCTAAGGAGTTGCCGGACCTCCCCTTCACGATCGATGCCGCTACGGTCGATCCCGACGCAGTGCGCTACCTGATCACCTGGACGGTGCCGGAGAACCTCGACCGCTACACCAACCTCGAAATCCTGTTCTCCATCGGCGCCGGCGTCGATCAGTTCCGCTTCGACGCGGTGCCCGCGCCGGTGAAGATCGTGCGCATGGTCGAGGAGGGCATCGTGCGCATGATGCAGGAGTATGTGACGCTCGCCGTGCTTGCGCTCCACCGCAACTTGCCGGCCTATCTGGCGCAGCAGCGCGCCGGAGAATGGCGCGACATCCCTCAGCCTCAAGCCGCGTCGCGCCGGATCGGCGTGCTCGGCCTCGGACAGCTTGGCCAAGCCGTCCTCGACCGGCTGAAACCTTTCGGCTTCCAGCTCTCCGGATGGAGCCGCTCCCCGCGGCGGCTCGAAGGGGTGACCTGTTATCATGGCGAGCTTGGGCTGGAGCAGATGCTGGCGGCCAGTGACATACTGATCTGCCTGCTGCCACTGACCGAGGAGACGCGCGGATTTCTGAACGCCGGCCTGTTCGCGAAACTGCCTGACGGGGCGGCTCTCGTTCATACGGGTCGAGGCCCGCAGCTCGATCACGAAGCGCTTGTCGCCGCGCTCGATAGCGGCCATTTGTCGTCGGCGATGATCGACGTGACCGATCCCGAACCGCTGCCCGCGGGACATCCGTTCTGGTCGCATCCGAAGATCATCCTCACTCCGCACATAGCCAGCGTGACCCAACCCGCGACCGCCGCCCAGGCCGTCATCGACAACATCAAGCGCCACCGCGCCGGGCTCGATCCCATCGGGCTCGTCGACCGGTCGCGCGGTTATTGAAACTCAACTGGAAAGGCCATCCTTTGTCCCTGCTCAAGTCCATCGATATCAACCCGAGCTTTTCGCCCCGCGAATCGACCGCGCTGCCGGAGCGGCTCATTGCCGGCAATCCCGCCTTCAAAACCTGGGCGCAGGACGTGGCCAAGGACGACCTTGTCCATACCGGCGTCTGGGAGGCCACGCCCGGCGAAACGCGCTCGATCAAGGGGGAAACCTTCGAGTTCTGCCATATCCTCGCCGGCGTGGTCGAAATCACGCCCGACGCCGGCGAAACGGTGACCTACCGGGCCGGCGACAGCTTCGTCATGAAGCCGGGCTTCACGGGTGTTTGGAAGACCATCGAGACCGTGCGCAAGATCTACGTCACAGTGGGCTAGCGAGCGCCCGCGCAGGCCCTGACCGCCGCGGAAGATTTTGCCGTCTCTTGTCCCCAGCACGCAACATTCGTCGGCGGCGGATCGCCGAACAGCGCATGCTGCGTGTCGGCACGGGCTAGGCTGAGGCCGATGCTGCCGAGTGGTTGCCCATGAGCCTGAGCTTCGATCCCGATACAATCTCGCTTCCCGTCGGCCACTTCATCGATGGAGAGCTGATTTCGGCCGGGGGTGCGATCGAAATGCGCCGTCCGTCCGATGGCAAGTCCTATGCCGCTTGCCCCGTGGCCGGTGCGGACTTGGTGGACCGGGCGGTGGAAAGTGCCAAGGCGGCGCTGAAAGCCAGCAACTGGGGCGGCGTCCGGCCGCGCGAGCGCACCAGGGCGCTCCACGCCTGGGCCGATTTGATGGAAGCGGAAGCCGAAACGCTCGCCAGGATCGAGGCACTGTCCTCGACCCGGCCCGTCGGCCAGCTCGCCGCCGGCGACATCGCCGTGACCGCCGAGCAGATCCGCTTCTTTGCCGAGTTCGCCGATAAGGAAGGCAGCGAACTCGCGCCGACCGACGACGCCAGTTTCGGCATGATCATGAGCGAACCCTATGGCGTCGTGGCCGCGATCACGCCCTGGAATTTTCCGATCTCGATGGCCGGCTGGAAACTCGGCCCGGCGCTGGCCGCGGGCAATGCAGTCGTGCTGAAGCCGTCCGAAATGACGCCGTTCTCGACCGTTCATTTGGCGCAGCTCGCCGTCAGAGCCGGCCTGCCGGCAGGACTTATCAACGTGGTGCTCGGCGACGGTCCCACGACCGGCACGGCGTTGACCGGCCATCCCGAGATCGCCAAGGTCAGCTTCACCGGTTCAACCCGCGCCGGCTCGGCGATCATGGAGAACGTCGCCCGCACCGGCATCAGGCCGATGACGCTGGAGCTCGGCGGCAAGAGCCCGCAGCTCGTCTTTGCCGATGCCGATCTCGACAAGGCGGCGGCAGCAATCGCCGGCAGCGTCACCTTCAATGCCGGCCAGGCCTGCGTGGCCGGCACGCGCCTGATCGTCGAGAAGAGTGTGAGCGTCAGCCTGACGGCGGCCATCCTTGAGCGAGTGAAGGCGGTGAAGCCCGGCCCGACCTGGGACGAGACCACGCAGTATTCGCCGATCATCTCGGAACGGCAGCGGGGGCGTGTCGACGCCATCGTGCGGGCCGCGCTCGAGGGCGGCGGCGAATGCCTGACGGGCGGCACCTTTATGGACAGCCCCGGCTATTTCTACGAGCCGACGCTGATCGCCAATGTCGACCAGGCCAATCCGGCGATCGTCGAGGAAATCTTCGGCCCGGTCCTAACAGTCCAGACCTTCGAGACCGAAGACGAGGCGCTCGCGCTGTCCAGCCATCCGACCTACGGACTGGCTTCCGGCCTGTTCACCGCGGATCTGTCTCGCACGATCCGTCTCGCGCGCAAGCTCGAAGCGGGCACCGTGTGGGTCAACCGCTACAGCCGCTCGCGCGACCACATTCTGCCGACCGGCGGCTATAAGCGCTCCGGCATCGGCAAGGACCTTGGCCGCGAGGCCTATCTCGCCAACCGCAGGACCAAGAGTGTCCTGATCAGCCTGTGAAGAGATGCCAATGAAGACCCACTCGATCGCCCTGATCCCCGGTGATGGCATCGGTCGCGATGTGACCGCCGCCGCCTGGACGGTGCTGGAAACCGTGGCCAAGCACTCCGGCTTTGCCCTGACCGGAACCGAGTTGCCATGGTCCTGTCGTTTCTTCAAGGAAACCGGCCGCATGATGCCCGAGGACGGCATCGAGACCTTGCGCCGCTTCGACGCCATCCTGCTCGGGGCCGTCGGATGGCCGACGGAGGTGCCGGATTCCGTCTCGCTCCATGGACTTTTGCTGCCGATCCGCAAGGCATTCGTGCAATACGCCAACATCCGGCCGCACCGGCTGCTGCCGGGTGTGAGGGGGCCGCTGCGAGCCGAGAGCTTCGATATTCTGTGCATCCGCGAAAACACCGAAGGCGAATATTCCGGCGCCGGCGGACGTGTGCATCAAGGCACGCTGGACGAGGTCGCGGTGGAAACCTCGATCTTCACCCGGGCCGGGGTCGAGCGCATCCTGCGCTCCGGCTTCGAGCAGGCACGGGCGCGGCGCGGCAGGCTGGCTTCCGTCACCAAGTCCAACGCGCAGAAATATTCGATGGTGTTCTGGGACGAGATCACGCGAAAGCTGGCCGCCGACTATCCGGACGTCGACGTGACCAGCTATCATGTCGACGCACTCGCTGCGCGCATGATCATGGATCCGCAGAGCCTCGACGTGGTCGTCGCTTCCAATCTCTTCGGCGACATACTGACGGATATCGGCGCGGCGATCCAGGGCGGGCTCGGCTACGCAGCTTCCGCCAACATCAACCCCGACCGCTCGGCGCCGTCCATGTTCGAGCCGGTGCACGGCTCCGCGCCCGACATCGCCCACCTCGGCATCGCCAACCCGATCGCCGCCATATGGTCGGGCGCAATGATGCTTGAACATCTGGGCGAAAAGGACGCAGCCGGCCGCATCATGAACGCGATCGAAGCGACAACGGCGCGAGGGGTGGGAACCACGGCCGGCAAAGATCGTACGGACGCCATCACATCCGCCGTTGTCGCGGCGCTCACCTGATTTGCGAGGTCGTTTTCGATGAAAAGCCTGAAAGACAAAACTCTCTTCCGCGAGGCCGGTCTGATCGGCGGCAGATGGGTCGCGGCAGGTTCCGGCAGAACGGTCGATGTGATCGATCCGGCAACACAGATATCGATCGGCACAGTGCCCGACATGGCCGGCCCGGAGGCCCGCGCGGCCATAGAGGCCGCGGCTTCCGCCTATCGGGATTGGAAAAAAAAGACCCACGCCGAACGCGCCGCCATGCTGGAGGCCTGGCACGGTCTGATGCTTAAGCATCTGGACGATCTCGCACTGATCCTGACCACGGAACAGGGCAAGCCGCTGGACGAGGCCAAAGGCGAGATCCACTACGGAGCGTCCTTCGTCAAATGGTTCGCCGAGGAGGCGCGCCGGATCAATGGCCACACCATCCCCTCGCCTACATCAGACCGCCGCATCATCGTCCTGAAGGAACCCGTCGGCGTGTGCGGCATCATCACGCCTTGGAACTTTCCCAATGCGATGATCACCCGCAAGGTTGCGCCGGCGCTGGCCGCCGGCTGCACGGTGGTGATCAAGCCCTCCGAGTTCACGCCCTATTCGGCGTTGGCGCTCGGCGTGCTCGCCGAACGCGCGGGTATTCCCGCCGGCGTCATCAACATCGTCACCGGCATGCCGGCCGAGATCGGCAACGAGATCATGGCGAATGAGACCGTGCGCAAGATCTCCTTCACCGGTTCGACCAGGGTCGGCTCGCTGCTGATGCGCGGAGCGGCCGACAGCGTGAAAAGGCTCAGCCTCGAGCTCGGCGGCAACGCGCCCTTCATCGTCTTCGACGACGCCGACCTCGACCTCGCCGTCGAGGGGGCGCTGGCGTCGAAGTTCCGCAATGGCGGCCAGACCTGCGTGTGCGCCAACCGCATTCTCGTCCAGGCCGGAGTCTATGACGCCTTCTCCGCCAAGCTCAGCGCCCGCGTCAATGCGTTGACGGTGGGACCGGGCACGCAGCCCGGTGTCGCCATCGGCCCAATGATCAACATGGCGGCGGTCGAGAAAATCAATCGGCACGTCGAGGACGCGCTTGCCAAAGGCGCGACGATCGTCACCGAGAAGCCGGTGCTGCCGGAGGGTCCTCAATATGTCGCCCCGCTGGTGCTGGCCGGTGCGACAAACGAAATGGAACTCGCCAGCGAGGAGACTTTCGGTCCGGTCGCACCGCTTTTCCGTTTCGAGACGGAAGAGGAAGCGGTCGCGCTTGCCAACGGCACACCTTACGGGCTTGCCTCCTACTTTTACACCGAGAACCTGAAGCGCGCCTGGCGCGTCGGCGAGGCGCTGGAGTTCGGCATGGTGGGTCTGAACACCGGCTCGGTTTCGATGGAGATAGCCCCCTTCGGCGGCGTCAAGCAGTCCGGCCTCGGGCGCGAGGGCGCGCAGGCCGGCATCGAGGAATATCTGGAACTGAAGAGCTTCCACATGGGCGGGCTGGGTTAAACCCCAGCCCCGATCACTGGATCCGGTCGAGCGCCTTGTAGTAGAGACCGACCATCGGCAGGAACCAGGGCTTGCCGGAATAGCCGGGAATGGCAGGCCACTCGAGCCCCTTCATCGGATTGCGGTCCGCGCGACCAAGCATGGCATCGGCCATGATCATGCCGAGATGGGTGGAAAGCTGGGCGCCGTGGCCGGAATAGCCCATCGCGTACCAGACCCCGTCATGGTAGCCGGCCCGCGGGAAGCGGTCCTTGGTCATGTCGACCAGCCCGCCCCAGCAATAGTCGATCTCCACCCTGGCGAGCTGCGGGAAGATCGCCGCGAGGCTTGCCCGCAGAATCTCTCCGCTCTTGGCATCGGAGCGCTGGTCCGATGTCGCCGAAAAGCGTGAGCGGCCGCCGAAGATCAGGCGCTTGTCCGGCGCAAGCCGGAAGTAGTTGCCGATGTTCATCGAGGTCACGCATGTCCGGTTGCCGGGCATGGTCGCGGCGATCTCGGCGTCGCTCAGCGGTCGCGTGGCGATGATGAAGCTGCCGACGGAAATGATCCTGCTGCGAAAATAGCCGAAATTCGGCGTGGTGTAGGCGCCGGTCGCCACCAGCACATTGTCGGCGCTGATGCGGCCGCGGGAGGTGGTCAGCTGATGCCGCGTGCCCGACTGCCTATGATCCGTCACCGCCGCATTCTCGTGGATGACGGCGCCATGGCGAACCGCGGCCGTCGCCAGCCCGGCCACGTAGCGGCCCATATGCATCATGGCGCTCTTCTTCGACAGCATCGCGCCATGGAAGGGCGAGCCGATCTCGGATTTGAGATCGTTCGGCGACAGCAGCGCCGTATCCGGATCCACCTCGGCATGGACGGCCTCGAAGTTACGGGCGATCGCTTCGAAATGCTGCGGCTTGGAGGCGAGCTTCAGCTTGCCGGCGCGGCGGAAGTTGCAGTCGATGCCCTCCTCGGCGACCAGCGCCTCGATCGTGTCGACGGAATCGTCCAGCGCCCGGTAGAGCGCGATCGCGCGCTCCTTGCCGAGTTCCGCCTTGGCCGAAAGGTAGCTGTGGGCGAGGCCGTTGTTCAGGTGCCCGCCATTGCGTCCCGACGCACCCCAGCCGACCCGCTCCGCCTCCAGCACCGCCACCTTGGCGCCGGCCTTCGCCAGTTGGCGGGCGGCGGCGAGGCCGGTGAAGCCGCCGCCGATGATGGCGGCGTCGTAGTGTCCCTCGACCGGGCCGTGCGCCCCGCCGGAAAAAACTGGAGCGGTGTCGTGCCAGTAGGAGACCAGCTTCATTTGCAATCCGTCAGTTTCAAAGCCCGACCACGCCCGGAAGACCGGAAATGTCGGTGATCTCGACATAGCCGTAATAGGGGTTGGCCGGCTCGTGGCCGCGATTGACCCAGACCTTGTTCTTGATCCCGAGGTCATGCGCCGACATCAGGTCGTAGCGGAACGAGGACGAGCAGTGAAGAACATCCTCCGGGCCACAGCCCAGCCTATCGAACATATATTCGAAAGCCTTGAAGCGTGGCTTGTAGGCCTGCGCCTGTTCGGCCGTGTAAACGGCATGGAATGGCGCGCCGAGCTTCTCGACATTGGACATGATCTGCGCGTTCATGGCGTTGGAGAGGATGACCAGCGGAATTTCCTTGGCAACCTTCGCCAGGCCAGCTGGAACGTCCGCGTGGGGTCCCCAGGTCGGGACACGCTCATAGACCATCGTGGCGTCGTCCGGGCTGAAGGCAACGCCGTTGCGCTTGCAGGCGCGCTCGAGCGCGTTGTGGACGACGTCGGCATAGGGCTTCCAGTCGCCCAGGATCTCGTCGAGCCGGTAAGCCGCGAAGTTCTTGATGAACGCCTGCATGCGCGGCTCGTCGAGTCGGCTGCCATAGAGGTCACGCGCCGCCTCCGCCATCTGGAAATTGGTCAACGTGCCGTAGCAGTCGAAGGTGATGTATTTGGGCCTGAAAGAAGCCATATCCGTCGATCTCCGGTGGAAGCACATCCGCGTTGGGACGTCTTTCATCATAGGCCGGCAGGAAGCGACCTACCTGACCGAAAAGCGCCTGCCGAAAGCAGAAAGTTCCGTATCCGCGGTTCCGTTTGGCACGCTGTAGCATCTTGAGCGTCGAAGGATGCCGCCGGTCGAGGCGCTAAACGCATCCAGTTCCATAGGGGCCAGCACAAGATGCGGCGCACGCCCTCAGCAACGGCGAATGATACCGCCGAAGTCGAGACCTTCAGACGATCTGCGGCGCACCGATGATCGAGACTTGGGGTCAGACTGAAAGGTGCGTCATGCAGCAAGGCGAGATCGAACTCCAGGACTTCGGGCCGGATCATATCGAGGGTGCAGTCGCGCTATCTCGGCAGGAGAATTGGCCGCATCGCCCGCAGGATTGGCAGATGGCGCTGCAGCTTTCGAGCGGCGCGGTTGCGCTCGACGACCAGGGCCGGGTCGCCGGGACAATCCTGGTAACGCCTTACGGCGCCGATTGCGCCATGATCAACATGGTGATCGTCGACAGGAACGCGCGAGGCAAAGGGCTCGGGCGCCGGCTCATGGAACAGGCCTTCGCCCTTGCCGGCGACCGTCCGCTGCGGCTCGTCGCCACGACCGACGGCATGCCTCTTTATGAGAAGCTTGGCTTCGTGCCCTCGGGCACGATTCTTCAGCATCAGGGCCAGGTGGCAGCGCTTGAGGCTTCCGACGGTGTGGAAGCCGCGGGCGCGCACCATCTGCCGGAAATCAAGGCCCTGGACCGTGACGCCTACGGCGCCGACCGTGAAGCTTTGATCGATGCGCTGGCCGAGCGGGGTGAATTCGCCGTCATCCGCCGCAGTGGCGTCATCGCGGCCTATGCCGCAATCCGCCCGTTCGGACGCGGCGAGGTGATCGGCCCCGTCATCGCCGGAAATGCAGACGACGCCAAGGCCCTGATCAGCTTTTTCGCCGCGTCTCGCCCTGGCGCTTTCCTGCGCGTGGATACCGAAAGCAGGACCGGCATCGCCGGCTGGCTCGGAGAAATCGGCCTCGCTCATGTCGGCGGCGGCGTCGCTATGGACCGTCCGGCCAAGAATGGGGCCGAACAGGCCAGGCCAAAAGTTTACGCCCTCGCCAACCAGGCGCTCGGATAGCCCGGAGGACAACAATGCTCGCCAATTCCCTGATCGAACTCGACCGCGCCCATCTCATCCATCCGGTCGCCTCATATCGCGGCCATGAGGCGCTCGGCGTGCGGGTGCTGAAATCGGCGAAGGGCGCTACCGTGACCGACGCGTCCGGCCGGCAACTTCTCGACGGCTTCGCCGGACTGTGGTGCGTCAATGCCGGCTATGGTCACGACAGCATCGTCGAAGCAGCGGCCCGGCAGATGCGCGAGTTGCCCTACGCCACCGCCTATTTCGATCTCGGCTCGGAGCCCGCCATCCGGCTCGCCTCGGAGCTGGCCGACCGGGCGCCGGGGGATCTCAATCACGTCTATTTCACGCTCGGGGGATCGGACGCGGTCGACAGCACGATCCGGTTCGTCCGCTACTACTGGAATGCCAGAGGCGAGCCTGAACGCGACCAGTTCATTTCCATTGAGCAGGGTTATCACGGATCGTCGGTGGTCGGCGCGGGCCTGACCGCCCTGCCCGCCTTTCATGCCGGTTTCGGCATTCCGTTCGAATGGCAGCACAAGATCCCCTCGCCCTATCCCTATCGCAATCCGGTTGGCGATGACCCGAACGCGATCATCGCCGCATCGCTCGCCGCGCTGAAGGCGAAGATCGAGGAGATCGGGCCGGAGCGGGTCGCCGCCTTCTACGCCGAGCCGATCCAGGGCTCGGGTGGCGTTATCGTCCCGCCGAAAGGCTGGATCAAGGCGATGCGCGAACTCTGCCGTGAATACGGCATCCTGTTCATCGCCGACGAGGTGATCACCGGTTTCGGCCGCACCGGCCCCCTGTTTGCCTGCACGGAGGAGGATATCGTTCCCGACTTCATGACCACCGCGAAGGGCCTGACCTCGGGCTATGTGCCAATGGGCGCTGTCTTCATGGCCGATCATGTCTATAACGTCATCGCCGATGGCGCAGGCGCCTCGGCGGTCGGCCACGGCTACACCTATTCCGCCCATCCGGTCAGCGCCGCCGTCGCGCTCGAGGTGCTGAAGCTCTATGAGGAAGGCCTTCTGGAGAACGGCGCCAGGGCCGGCGCGCGCTTGATGGCGGGCTTGTCTGCCTTGAGCGACCATCCATTGGTCGGCGATGTGCGGGGTCGCGGCATGCTTGCCGCCATCGAGCTGGTGGTCGACAAAAAGAAGAAAACGCCGCTTCCGGCCTCGGCCATGCCGGCGCGGCGCGTCTTCGACAGGGCGTGGGACAATGGCCTGATCATCCGCGCCTTCGCGCATGGGGTTCTCGGCTACGCCCCACCGCTCTGCTGCACCGACGGCGACATCGATGCGATCATCGAGCGCACGCGCCGGACGCTGGACCAGACGCTGGACGACGCCGATGTCCGCCGGGCGCTTGCATGAAGGGCGACGCATTTTTCGCATCTCGAAATATCGCCGCGGCAGACGATTTCGCAATTTTGTGCCGCTACCTCGCGCCTTTTCGGCGAATCCAGCGCGGGGGAAGTGCCAGACTGCTTTTTAAGACAAGGCCAGAAAGCCCGGATTTCCGGGCTTTTGAAAAAGGCCGACGCCCCGGACAGCACGGAATTTTGTTCTGTTCAGCATCAGTAATTCGGCCGCGCGCAGAGGAGAGCCAGTCTTGGCCAGGGGCTTTAGCGAATTCAAATACATGACCTTCGATGTGGTCGGCACGCTGATCGACTTCGAAGGCGGCGTAACGACCTGCCTGGCCGGGATCGCTGCGGACGCCGGTGTCTCAATCGACGGCGAAGAAGCGCTGGCCCTTTACCGGCAGGCCCGCTACACGCCCGATGCGAACCTGTTCCCCGACGATCTCGCACGTGTCTACATGGTCATCGCACCGCGGCTCGGCCTGCCGGCCGAGGAGAAATACGGCGCCCGCCTGCGGGACTCTGCCAGCGTCTGGCAGGGCTTCTCCGACAGCAGGGCGGCGCTGGCCGACCTTGCGACGTCTCATAAGCTGATTGCCATGACCAATGCCCGGCGCTGGGCTCTCGACCATTTCGAGAAGCAGCTCGGATCGCCCTTTTTTGCCACCTTCACTGCCGACGATACCGGCACGGAAAAACCGGATCCCGCCTTTTTCCAGAAAGTCTTCGATTTCGTGGCGTCGCGCGGCGACAGCAAGGACGACATCCTGCACGTCGCGCAAAGCCAGCATCACGACATCGGCATATCCCGGGCGCTCGGCATGACCAACTGCTGGATCGAGCGCCGTCATGCCAAGAAGGGCTATGGCGGCACGATCGAGCCCGAGCGCTTCACCGTGCCGGACTACCACTTCACCTCGATGGCCGCATTTGCGGCGGCCGTGCGGGAGAGCATGAAAGAACGAACCTGAACCCAAGCCCGGAAAAGCCGCAGCAAGACGCGCGTCCTGACCAACCAACGAAAGGGGAATGACATGACCGACAAGATCACCAACTGGACCGGAGCAGACGATGCGATGGTCGAAAACGCCATCCGGCGAGGCGCGAGCCGCCGCGAACTCCTCAAAATGCTGCTGGCGGGCGGCGCCGCGGTTGCCGCGGGCGGCGTTGTGCTTGGCCGTGCCACGCAGGCCGTCGCCGCCACGCCGGTCTCCGGCGGAAATTTCAAGGCGGCCGGCTGGTCGTCATCGACGGCCGACACGCTCGATCCGGCAAAGGCATCGCTCTCCACGGACTATGTCCGCTGCTGCTCGCTCTACAACCGTCTGACCTTCCTCGACAAGGATGGCAAGACGCAGATGGAACTGGCCGAAAGCATCGACAGCAAGGACGCAAAGACCTGGACGGTGAAGCTGCGCAAGGGCGTCACCTTCCACGACGGCAAGGACCTGACGGCTGACGACGTCGTCTTTTCGCTCAAGCGCCATCTCGACAAGTCGGTCGGCTCCAAGGTCGCCAAGATCGCCGCACAGATGACCGGCTTCAAGGCGGTCGACAAATCGACGGTCGAAATCACCCTCGCCGATCCGAATGCCGACCTTCCGACCATCCTGGCGCTGCACCACTTCATGATCGTGGCCGACGGCACCACCGACTTCTCCAAGGGCAACGGCACAGGCGCCTTCGTGCTGCAGACGTTCGAACCGGGCGTCCGTTCGGTCGTCACCAAGAACAAGAACTACTGGAAGTCGGGCAAGCCCTATCTCGACTCCTTCGAATTCATCGCCATCAGCGACGACAGCGCCCGGGTCAACGCCCTGCTTTCCGGCGATATCAATTTTGCTGCCGCGATCAATCCGCGCGCAATGAAGCTGCTGCAGAGCCAGCAGGGTTTCGAACTGTCGAAGACGACCTCGGGGAACTATACGGACCTCAACATCCGGCTCGACATGGATCCGGGCAGCAAGGCCGATTTCGTGACCGGCATGAAATACCTCGTCAACCGCGAGCAGATCGTGAAATCGGCATTGCGCGGCCTCGGCGAAATCGGCAACGACCAGCCCGTCTCGCCGGCGAACATCTTCCACAATGCGGACCTCAAGCCGAAGGCTTTCGATCCGGACAAGGCGAAGTTCCACTTCAAGAAGGCGGGCCTGCTCGGCCAGTCCATTCCGGTGGTCGCCTCGGACGCCGCGACCTCGTCGATCGACATGGCGGTCATCATCCAGGCCGCCGGCGCGGAAATCGGCATGAAGCTCGACGTTCAGCGGGTCCCATCCGACGGCTACTGGGACAATTACTGGCTCAAGGCGCCTGTCCATTTCGGCAACATCAATCCGCGCCCGACGCCGGACATCCTGTTCTCGCTGCTTTACGCCTCCAACGCGCCCTGGAACGAAAGCCAGTACAAGTCCGAGAAGTTCGACAAGCTGCTCGTCGAGGCGCGCGGCCTGCTCGACCAGGCCAAGCGCAAGGAGATCTACGGGCAGATGCAGACCATGATCTCCGAGGAAGCAGGCACCATCATCCCGGCTTACATCTCCAACGTCGATGCCCTTTCCAGCAAGGTGAAGGGTTTGGAGGCGAACCCGCTCGGTGGCATGATGGGGTACGCAATGGCGGAATACCTCTGGCTCGAAGCCTGAGAGGCGCCTGCAGGGGACCGGTCAGCCGGTCCCCTGCACTGCATTGCGCAAGATTGTTTGGCCGAACGCAACCGCAGGGAGCTTCCATGAAGTCTGGGGTTCTAAACCTCGTGTTGAAGCGGCTGGCGATCGCGATCGTCACCCTTCTGATCGTCCTGTTCGCCGTGTTTTTCGCCACCAGCATGCTGCCGGGCGACACGGCGTCGATCCTGCTTGGCCAGGCGGCGACGCCCGAGGCGGTCGCCGGCCTGCGCGAGGCCATGCATCTCAATGATCCGGCGATCCTGCGCTTCCTGCGTTGGCTTGTCGGTCTGCTCCACGGCGATCTCGGGACCTCCTACGCAAACGAAATGCCGGTCGCGGCCCTGATCGGCGGGCGCTTCGTCAACACCATGAAGCTCGCCGGCATCACCACGCTGATCTCGGTGCCGCTGGCGCTGACGCTCGGCATCACCGCCGCGATGCTACGAGGCTCCGTCTATGACCGCACCGTCACCGTGCTTTCTATCGGCGTGATCTCGGTGCCGGAATTCATGGTCGCGACCCTCGCCGTCTTGCTCTTTGCCGTTTATCTGAAATGGCTTCCGGCGTTGTCTTCGGTCAACGAGGCGCACTCGCTTGCCGACCTCGTGCGCATCTATTCGATGCCGGTGATCACCCTCACCTTCGTTATCTCGGCGCAAATGATCCGCATGACGCGCGCCGCGGTGATCGAAACGCTCTCAACGCCTTATGTCGAGATGGCGCTTCTCAAAGGCGCCTCTCGCAGCCGCATGGTGCTCAAGCACGCCCTTCCGAACGCGCTTGGGCCGATCGTCAACGCGGTCGCGCTCTCGTTGTCCTATCTGGTCGGCGGCGTCATCATCGTCGAGACGATCTTCAATTATCCCGGCATCGCCAAGCTGATGGTCGATGCGGTCGCGACCCGCGACCTGCCGCTGATCCAGAGCTGCGCGATGATCTTCTGCCTTGGCTATCTCCTGCTCATCACGGCCGCCGACATCGTCGCCATCATGTCCAACCCGAGGCTCAGATGACAGTGGCGCGCGCGGCATCCTCCCGACGGTCCTTCCTGGGCCACAGCTACAACGTCGTGGGCGTCGTGGCCTCGCTGGTCATTCTGGCATGGACGCTGGTCGCGATCTTCGCGCCCTACATCATTCCCCATCCGATCGGCGACATCGTCGACGACGACTATTTCGGCCCGATGCGCCAGGGGCTGTGGCTCGGCTCGGACTATCTGGGGCGTGACATGCTCTCCAGGGTTCTCATGGGAGCACGCTACACCGTCGGCATATCGCTTGCCGCCGTCTCGATCGCCTGCTTTTCAGGGGTCGTGCTGGGGATGATCGCGGCCGTCACCGGCGGCTGGTTCGATACCTGCCTCAGCCGCTTCCTCGACGCCATGAACTCCATCCCCAGCAAGCTGTTCGGCCTTGTTGTCGTCGCCGCGGTCGGCTCATCGATCCCGGTGCTGATCCTGACGCTCGCCGTCATCTACATCCCGGGCGCCTACCGCTTCGCGCGGGCGCTTGCCGTCAACATCAACACCATGGATTTCATGACCGTCGCCCGCGTCCGCGGCGAGAGCACTATCTATCTCATCGGCTCCGAGATCCTGCCGAACATTATCCGGCCTGTGCTTGCCGACTTCGGCCTGCGCTTCGTCTTCATCGTGCTGTTGCTCTCCGGCCTGTCCTTCCTCGGGCTCGGCCTGCAGCCGCCTTTAGCCGACTGGGGCGCGCTGGTGCGCGAGAACATCGGCGGCCTGCCCTTCGCGGCCCCGGCCGTCATCGTGCCGTCGCTGGCGATCGCCAGCCTGACCATTAGCGTCAACCTCTTAATCGACAACCTGCCGCAGAAGATCAGGGACCGGGACGCATGACCAATCTCGTCGAGGTCAGAAACCTTCGGATCGAGGCAAAGACCGACGCCGGACGTCTGGTCGAAATCATCAAGGGCGTCAGCCTCGACATCGCCGATGGCGAGATCGTCGCCCTGATCGGCGAGAGCGGCTCCGGCAAGACGACGGTGGCGCTCTCCCTCATGGGCTATGCGCGGCCCGGCTGCCGGATTACTGGCGGCGAGATCAATGTCAACGGCAAGAACATGGCTGCGCTTACCGAGCGGGAACGCGCCAGGTTGCGCGGCACCGACATCGCCTATGTTCCGCAAAGCGCCGCCGCCGCCTTCAACCCCTCGTCGACCATCATGGAGCAGGTGATCGAAGTCACGCGCATTCACGGCCTGATGCCACCCGAGCAGGCGCGAAAGCGCGCGGTCGAGCTGTTCCGGGCCTTGTCGCTGCCTGATCCGGACGGGATCGGCGCCCGTTATCCGCACCAGGTTTCAGGCGGGCAATTGCAGCGGCTGGCGGCCGCCATGGCGCTGATCGGCGATCCCAAACTGGTCATCTTCGACGAGCCGACGACCGCACTCGACGTGACGACCCAGATCGACGTGCTCAAAGCATTCAAGTCGGTGATGAAGGCGGGCGGCATAGCGGGTGTCTACGTTTCCCACGACCTCGCGGTCGTCGCCCAGATCGCAGATCGCATCGTGGTGCTGAAGGGCGGCGAGGTGCAGGAGACCGGCACGACGGCCGGAATCCTTTCGGCTGCCCAGCATCCCTATACACGGGAATTGCTGGCCGCTTTCGAGCCGAAGTCGAGGCAGATACGGGCGGATGAAGATTCCGGACCAAAGCCGCTGCTTCGCATCGACAATCTGATAGCCGGATACGGCCCGGTGAAAGGTGACGGGCAGCCGGTTATCCGCGCGGTCGATTCCGTCAGCCTGGTCGTGGAGAAGGGCCGCAATCTCGGTGTCATCGGCGAGTCCGGTTGCGGAAAATCGACGCTGGCGCGCGCCATCGCGGGCATTCATCCGGCGGCGACCGGCGATATCGTCTTCGACGGCAAGGCACTGGAGCGCGCCGCCCGGAAACGCACTCGCGACCAGCTGCGCGAGATGCAGATCGTGTTCCAGTATGCCGATACCGCGCTCAATCCCGCCAAGCCCATTGAGGACATCATCTCGCGACCGCTGGCCTTCTATCACGGGCTCGACCAGCAGGCGCGCTCGAAGCGTGTCGACGAGTTGCTCGACATGGTGCGCCTGCCGAGGTCGCTGCGCTACCGTCATCCCTCGGAGCTCTCGGGCGGCCAGAAGCAGCGCGTGAACTTCGCGCGCGCGCTGGCGGCCGGTCCGAAGCTCATCATCTGCGACGAAATCACCTCAGCGCTCGACACCGTTGTAGCGTCCGCCGTGATCGAGCTGCTCAAGGAGCTGCAGCGCGAGCTGGGGCTCTCCTATATCTTCATCAGCCACGATCTCTCCGTCGTCGAGGCCATCTGCGACGAGATCATGGTCATGTACAATGGTGAGCGGGTGGAGCAGATCACGCCCGACAAGGTCAAGTCGCCCACGCACCCTTATTCCAAACTTCTGTTTTCCTCCGTGCCGAAGCTCGATCCGACCTGGCTCGACGGCCTCGTCCGCGACCCCGAGCTCGTCACTCAGTACGGCCACCGCTGACCAAACTGACCGGAGGGGATTCGCCGGACTACAATTGCGAGCAGAGCCGGTAGGCCTCATAGATCGAGGAGTAGATGTCCCTGCTGGCGACCGCGTCTCCGATGCGGTGTAGGACGAAGGATCCTGGAGCTTGGGGCTCTTGCACCCCCTTTGTCGCCACTCCCGTCATGAGCGCGATGTCGGTGATGCCGTTATTGACGGAGCGGGCACGCAATTCCTGGTAGGTATCTTCCACAGGTGCCGTGCCGCGCTCGACAATGAGTTGGGCCGCGGTCATTTCCGTTTCTGCACCGGTGAGCTCATGCCGGAACCGGGCGGCGATGCCGTTGCCGTGGCGCGCTGCCTTGATGAGCCGCAGATCGCCGACAACCCGGATGCCGAGTTCGGACGCGAGTTTGCGGAAACTGACCCGGTCCGGATAGGGTGTCTCGATCGCAAGGGTGTCGTCAGCCATGGCCAGGCTGACCGCATGTCCCAGGCGGGCAAGATGCAGGGCACAGGATATGGCGGCCTGGCGTCCAGTCTCATCGTAGATGAGCACATCGGCCTTCGCGGGCATGACCCCGGTCAAGATATCCCAGACGCTGTCGCAATGTTCAGCGCCCTCCAGCCACTCCATGTCCGGGATGCCGCCTGTGGCGACGATAACGGCATCCGGTTTCTCGGCAAGCACTCCATCTGCGTCCGCATAGGTGTTGAGGCGGACATCCACGCCCAGGCGCGCGAGCTCTTCGGCGCGCCAGTCGACTATACCGAACAGATCCTTGCGGTCGGAAGCCGAGGCCGCAACGAGCACCTGCCCGCCGAGCCGGGCCCCGGCTTCGAACAAGGTCACGCTGTGCCCGCGCCCGGCGGCGACCCGGGCCGCCTCCATTCCGCCCGGACCGCCGCCGACGACGACCACCCGTTTCGGCGTTTCGGTCCGGTCAATGATGTGGCTGACGGTCGTTTCATGGCCGCTGGCGGGGTTGTGAATGCAATGGACCTTCTTGTACAGGCAGTAGGACGCGCCGATGCACGGGCGGATGCGGTCTTCTTCGCCCCGCATCACCTTGTTGACGATATGCGGGTCGGCAATATGCGCTCGAGTCATGCCGACCAGATCGACAAGGTTTGCGCGGATCGCGTGCCGCGCCGTGGCTACGTCCCTGATGGCGGCGGCGTGGATGACCGGCAGCCTGGTTTCCCGCTTGAACTGCCCAACCAACGGCAGAAACGGCGCGCTCCTGATAAACATGCCGGGCATATTCTGCTCGGCCAGTGACAAGTCGGTGTCCATACGGCCGAAGATGCAGTTGAAGAAATCGACATGGCCTTCGCGCTCGAACAGCCGGGCGAAGGCAAGGCCTTCCTCGAAATCCGATCCGTCGTCGACCGCCTCGTCGACCACGAAGCGGATCCCGACGGCGAAGTCGTCGCCCACCGCGCGGCGGATCGCTTCGTGAACCATCAGCCCGAAGCGCGCGCGGTTTTCCAGCGAGCCGCCGAAAGCGTCCGTGCGCCTGTTGGTTCTGCGCGACAGGAATTGGCCGATCAGATGGCCGCCGGTGACGGTCTCGACGCCGTCCAGGCCGCCGTCAACGCAGCGCCTGGCGGCACTGGCGTAGTCCTTGACGATCCTGTCGATGTCCGCGGCGTCCATTTCTTTGGGGAAATTCCGGCTTCGCGTCTCGCGGACGCGTGACGGCGCAACCGGGGGCAACCAGTGACCGGCATAGGCAGTAGCGCGCCGGCCGAGATGCGAGACCTGACACATGACCGTCGCGCCGTGGCGATGAATTCGCTGCGACAGCGATTGGAGATGGGGGATGATGCTATCGCTGGAAAGATCCAGCTGACCGCCGCCCCAGCTCGAATCGGGCGACGTCATCGCCGAGCCGCCGACCATAGTCATCGCCAGGCCGCCGCGCGCCTTCTCTTCATGATAGCGCTGATAGCGCTCGAGCGGCAGGCCACCCTCGTCCAGCATTGAGGCATGACTGGTGCTGACGACGCGGTTGCGCAGCGTTAGACCCTTGAGCCGAAACGGCTGAAGCAGTGGATCGCCGGATGTGCTCCCCGCTTGGAATGCCGCTGCCGGCACATGCTGCTCCGAACCATTCATGAGGGTTATAGTTCGCGATTTGCAGGACTGCAGGAAAGCTTGAAAATTGTTGGGGCGGCTATACGCTTGGCGTATGGCTGGCTTCGCAAAACTCGTTCCATCCGCACGCGGACTCCTCGTTTTCGAGGCCACTGTCCGTTCAGGAAGTTTCACGGCCGCAGCGCGCGAGTTCAACGTCACGCAACCCTCGATCAGCCGCAGCATCGCTCAGCTGGAGGCCGATCTCGGCGTGGCTCTGTTCACGCGCGGTCCAACGGGATTGTCCCCGACCCCGGAGGGGCGCGCCCTCTATTCGGCTGTACGGGAAGGATTTGACGGCATCGAGGAGGCGATCGGCACGATCAAGCGGAGCAGTGCCGCAAAGCCGGTGGTTACCCTTTCGCTCTCGAGCTCTCTCGCTACGCACTGGTTCGTTCCGAGGTTAACGGCGTTCAATACGCGATTTCCCGACGTGGACCTGAGGTTCGAACTCATCGCCGGCGTTCTGCGAGGACCCGCCGAGAATGTCGAGCTTGCCAACCAGAATCCTGGCCGACGACGACACCCACTATCACCGCTGGGCCTTCTCGCCGGAAATCATCGTTCCGGTGTGCAGCCCATCCTATCTGTCGCACCACGGCCGCTTGAACCATGACTCGGACGGCGAAGGTCATATCCTGCTTCATCTCACCGACGCCAAGGAGCAGTGGCTGGACGCCTGGGGCAGCGTAGCCCACCGCAAGACCAGCAGGGCGAAATGGCTCGAATTCTCGGACTACGCGGTCGTGCTTCAAGCCGCGATGAACGGAGAAGGCGTGGCGCTCGGCTGGCTCAGCAATGTCTCAAGGGCACTGCTTCAGGCAACGCTCGTTCCGGCCTCGGACAGGCAGATCAACACCGGACGGATCCATGAATTGATTGCACCTCGCTCACGGCCAGTGCGGCCGATCGTCTCCGATATCCGCGCCTGGATGATCGCGGAGATGCAAGCCGAGTTGAAAGCGTTGCGCGCACTATTGCAGCCCGGGGTCCTGTAGCCCGGACCGCAGCAGACAACTGCAGCGCCCGGCACAGCCTACCCGCGGACTACATCGGAAACAGGCTGGGCAGCGGCATGTGCGATTTGACGATGGGCGACTTCAGCACCACGAAGCTGAAATACTTGTCGATGCCGATATCCATATCGGTCAGCCGCTCCATGATCGTCTGGTACTCGCCAATCCCGGCGGTCACGAATTTCATCAGATAGTCGTAACCGCCCGACACGAGGTGGCATTCGATGACCTGATCGATCTTCTCGACGACGGCGAGAAAGCGGGCAAAGTCCACCTGGCGATGGTTCTTCAAGGTGATTTCGGTGAACACGGTCAGTGTCTGGCCGAGCTTGCCGATGTTGACCTGCGCGGAATAGCCCTCGATATAACCTTCCGACTGGAGCTTCTTGACCCGCATCAGGCACGGGCTCGGCGACAGGTGCACCAGTTCGGCCAATTCCACATTGGTGATGCGGCCGTTCTTCTGCAATTCATGCAGAATCTTGATGTCGATCCGATCCAGTTTCACGTCCATCTCCGAAGAACGCAAGCCACAGCACAAAATGCCGCCACTTCTCTAGCCGTGACACTACCACAGCCCGCAGGCCTGTCTATCCGATGGGCCTGCTCTGACACGCAGGGACTCTCGATTCCATTGCGCGCTACGGAATAAAATTCTGCCTGAAGCATAACTGCGGCAGCGGCTGCCTGCGCAACGCGCTAGATTCGAGCCTCGAAGCAGAGAGAGGACCATGCGCGCGCCGCTGCAACAGATCGAGACATCCGACGAACTGCCGCAATCCGCGGATGCGGTGGTGATCGGCGGAGGCATCGTCGGCGTCTTCGCGGCCTACTACCTGGCTCGGCGCGGCTTGAAGGTCGCGCTTGTCGAAAAAGGACGCATCGGCGCCGAGCAATCCAGCAGGAACTGGGGATGGTGCCGTCAGCAGAACCGCGACGCCCGCGAGCTGCCGATGGCGACGCGCAGCCTCGATCTCTGGGAGCGCTTTGCGGCCGAAAGCGGCCAGGACACCGGCTTTCGCCGCTGCGGCCTGCTCTATCTCAGCAATGACGAGGCGGAACTGGCCGGCTGGGCGCGCTGGCGTGACTTCGCCAGAACAGCGGGCGTCACCACGCACATGCTCGACAGCGCCGAGGCCAGCGGGCGGGGCCGCGCCACCGGCCGTACCTGGAAAGGCGGCGTCTTCTCGCCGACCGACGGCACCGCCGATCCGTCGCAGGCCGCGCCAGCGGTCGCCCGCGCCATCGTCCAGCTTGGCGGCACGGTGCATCAGAATTGCGCCGCGCGCGGTATCGAGACCGAGGGCGGTCGCCTGTGCGGCGTGGTCACGGAAAGCGGTACGATCCGCACGAAGGCGGCGGTTTTGGCCGGTGGCGCCTGGGCGTCCTCCTTTTGCCGTCAGTTCGGCTTCCGCTTCCCGCAGGCCTCGATCCGCTCCTCCATCCTGTCCGTCTCGCCCGGCGCGGGGGGCTTGCCGGATGCGCTACACACGGCAAAAATCTCGGCGACGCGGCGCGGTGACGGCGGCTACACGCTCGCCATAAGCGGCCGCGGACGCGTCGACGTGACGCCGCAGCAGCTGCGCTTCGCTTCGCAGTTCGTCCCCATGTTCCTGAAGCGCTGGCGCAGCCTCGCGCCCGGCGGGTTGCAGGGGGTGCGCTCAGGCCACGAAACGCTCCAACGCTGGCGGCTCGACCGGCCGACGCCGATGGAGCGGATGCGTATCCTCGATCCGATGCCGGATCAGGCGACCATCCGCCTGACCCATGCCCGCGCGCTCGAGCTGCTGCCTGCGCTGCGGCAGACGAAGATCAGCGCGGCCTGGGCGGGCTACATCGACAGCACCCCGGACGGCGTGCCGGCCATCGGCGAGATACACGCCGTTCCAGGCTTCTTCCTGGCTGCCGGATTTTCGGGTCACGGCTTCGGCATCGGACCCGGTGCCGGGCACCTCGTCGCCGATCTTGTCACCGGGTTGGAGCCGATCGTCGATCCGAAATCCTACGATCCGCGGCGTTTCGATGCTTCGGCGTGGGGCAAGGTCGCCGACTTCTAGTTTCAAACGCGACATTCCGACATCGCTTGGCAGGTGAACCCTCCGGATTGCATCAGCTCTCCCGAAGAAAGGCGCCGATGGGGGCAGGCCGGATGGGGGCCTGCCCGCGAAACCGGCCGACATCCTCGGACCTACAGCCGGCGTGGGCTGCGATGAGTTCGGCGGCTGCCAACTGGCAATAACGCCCCTGGCAGCGCCCCATGCCGACGCGCGAGAGCGATTTCACCCTGTTGGCCTCGCCGCCGCCGAGAGTCGTGCCCTCGCGCACGGCCCCGGCAGTGACGTTCTCGCAGCGGCAGACGATCGTATCGTCGGGAAGCGCCCTCACCATCGCGCCTGGCCAACGAAAGGCCTGGGCCAGACCGCGGGCAAAGCGCTCGAGCCGTGCGAGCCTGCGCAGGTCGGCGCCGACGGAGGGCACCGGGCTTCCAAGATCGGCAAGGCACGCCGCCGCGGCAAGGCGCCCGGCGATCTCCGCGCCGTCCGCCCCGAGAGGACGAGCCCCATCACCGGCCAGGTAGATGCCATTGCCGGCCCGTCCCATCCGGTCGGTCTTCGGGAGCCACTGCCGCCATTGCTCGTCATAGGTGAAGGCGCATCCCACAAGGTCAGTCAGATGAGTCTCCGCCCGCAGGTGCCAGCCGATCCCGATCATGTCGCATGGGGTGACGCGCTCCCGGCCGCCGGCGTCGCGCCAGCGCATCCCGGTGACACCCCGTCCATCGGCCTCGATTTGCAAAGGCGTCACGCCAGCGTGGTAGCGGCGACCAAGCCGCGCCCGCAGGGCCAGCCCGCGCAACGCCACGATTGGTCGGGCGGCAAGTCCCCAGAACCCGCGCATCTGCTGGCGCCAGGAAGAGGTGTCGAGCACCGCCGCCACATCCGCTCCGGCCTTGAGGAGTTGCATGCCAACCAGCGTCAGCAAGGGGCCCGACCCGATAAGCACGATGCGCCGTCCGAGTGCGACGCCCTGCGCTTTGAGCGCGATCTGCGCCGCGCCAAGGCTGTACACGCCGGCGTTCTGCCAGCCAGGGATCGGGGCGACGCGGTCTGAAGCGCCGGTGGCGAGGATCAGGCGGTCGTAGAAGACGACCTCCGCGCCGCCCTCCCCCAGCACATGCAGCCGCCCCTCATGCACTGCGATGACGGAGCTGCGCGCGCAATAAGTGAGCCGCCCTTCATCGGCCATCCGGTCAAAGAGCAAATGCAACGCGCGAGCCTTGTCCGCCTCAGAGCCGTACAGTTGCTCCGGAGTTCGGACGAACCCGGCAGGCGGGCGGCGATAGATCTGCCCACCCGCGCGGTGCCCTTCATCGATCACCACCGGATGGAGCCCGGCGTCGACCAGTGTCGCCGCGGCCCTTATGCCGGCGGGGCCCGCACCTACGATCACGATGCGCGGCGATGAGGGCTCGCTCACGGCCAGTTCTCCGGCGGCGTCGTGTGCAGCCGCATGCCTTCGACGACAAGAGTTGTGCACGCACGCAGGCGCGGTCCCCCTTCTTGCCATACCCAGCAGTCCTGGCAGGCTCCCATCAGGCAGAACCCCGCGTGCGGCTCGGGACCGAACTCGGAACTCCGCAGCGCATGTCCTGAAGCCAGCATTGCCGTCAGCACGGTGTCGCCGTCCAGCGCGTTGCGCGTCTCACCGTCGAGAAGGAATTGCACCTCCTCGCGATCGCGCTCGGCCAGCCGGACGATGCGGCCGACCGTGATCATTCGGCGGCCTCTCGTACCGGCCCCGGACGAGGCAGCTCGGGAAAACGTTCGCAGACCGCCTCGAAGGCCGCTTGGACGCCTTCCGGCCCGGAGCGACCTTTCATGCGGCGAAAAATCTCCGTCTTGGCGAAGAACCGCCAGTGGATCGGCAAGGCGTCCAGCAGAGCGTGGAGCCGGTCATAGGCGGCCGGCGTCCACTGCGCTTCGTAGCTGTCGCGCTCCGGCCCGAAATGGAAATGGCCGACGGACGGCGTGTGCCTCGCGCGCAGCCGCTCCGTCGCGCGCTCGTCGACTTCGCCGCCGCGGATAACGACCCCGTAGTCGCTTTCGGCTGCGGCCGGCGAGAGATAGCCGCGCCGCACATCCTCACCGACCCGCCAGGGCTCGCGCTTAAACGGGTCGCCGCGTCCGCCGCCGCCGGCGGATCGGATCTCGAGCACGTCGCCCGGCTGCAGCACCGCCGTGTCGATGTTGCCCAGCCGCCGCTCGCGGTCGGTGCCCGGATTGACGACCATGTCCGACAGGCCGGCCGCCTTGCCGCCCAGCACGCCCCAGGGACGGAAGAAGCTGCGGTCGCGATTGCGCGCCGTAATCCGGGAGTCGGGGGCAAAGACACGAAAAGCCATCTCGGTCGCCAGCCCGCCGCGCCAGCGGCCCGCACCGCCGCTGTCCTGGGCGAGCCCATATTTCACGAACTCGACCGGCGTCTCGGTCTCGGTGATCTCGATCGGCGTGTTCTTGAGATAGGCAGCATCGGCGCCCGATCCATTGGTGCCATCGCGATGCGGCATCGCGCCGCCGCCACCCACGACGGGGTTGACCGCCGCGATGACGCTCCTGCTGGTGCGCTCATCGATGGTCATGACGTTGACGATGCAGTTGTTGCCGGCCGGCGCCGCCGGCAAGCGCTCCGGCAGCACTTGCGAGAAGGCCCCGAAGATGACCGAGCGCAGCCGGGCGCAGGTGAGCGAGCGCATGCCGACGGCGGCGGGATGGACGGGGTTCAGCACCGAACCTTGCGGGGTGATGCAGGTGAACGGCCGGGTGAGGCCCGTGTTGAGCAGGATTTTCGGGTTGAGCGTGTAGAGCGCGTAATACACCCCGACCAAAAGCATCGTGTGGCGCGGGTCGCCGCCCGAAGGCACGTTGAGAGAGGAGCCGAGCTGCGGATCGGAGCCGGTGAAGTCGAGCACGGCCTCATCGCCTTTGATCGTCAGCGTCAGCTTCAGCCGGCAGGGATTGGCCTCGACCGAATCCTCATCGGCATAGTCGGCGAATTGCCAGGTGCCGTCGGGCATGGCGCGCAGCACGGCCCGCGCCTGCGCCTCGGCATGGTCGAGAAGAGCTGCAACGCCTTCGACGAAGCCGGCCTTGCCGAACTTCTTCACCATCGCCTGGATCTTGCGCTCGCCGGTGTTGAGCGCGCCGACCAGCGCCTTGATGTCGCCGATGTTGAGGTCCGGCTTGCGCACATTGGTGCTCATGATCCTGAGGATCGTGTCGTCGAAGACGCCTTCCCTCACCAGCTTCATCGGCGGAAAGCGGACGCCTTCCTGATGGATTTCGGTGAGCGCGCGGCTGAGCGAAGCCGGCACAGCCCCGCCCATGTCGGTGTTGTGGATGTGCCCTCCCGTCCAGGCGACGATCTCGCCGTCGACGAAGACCGGCTTCCACAAATGCGTATCGGGCGCGTGCGTGGCGACGTGGCCGGAATAGGGATCGTTGGTGAAGGCGACGTCTCCCGGCCGGTAGTCGTTCACCATGGCGATCGCACGGTGATAGGAAAGCCCCGGATACCACGTGGCGCCGAGTTCCATCGGGACGGCGAAGGTCGCTCCCGAGCGATCCATCAGCATCACCGTAAAATCCTGCGTCTCCTTGACGAAGGCGGAGTGCGCGGTGCGGTGCAGCGTGTGGGCCATGTTCTCGGCCGCCGCGCGGGCATGGTTAGCCAGAACCTGAAGATTTGTGCGGTCGAACAAGGCGTCACTCCGCGAAAGTCAGAACGAGATTAAGGTGGCGATCGACCCGCGCCTGCGTTCCGGCGGGGAGAGCGAAGGTGGTATCTTCCTGGACCACCACCGCAGGCCCGTGAAACGCGCTGCCCGGCACCAGGGTCTGGCGGTCATGGAGGTCGATGGTCTCGACGGTCAGACCGGTGTAGACCGGCACCCGGCGCGCCGGATGGGTCGGGACGTCGATCTCCTCGGTCTCGGGGAAGGAGAGCGCCGGACCTGCGCCTATCGCGGACAGCCGAACATTCACGAGCTCGATCGCGCCGTCCGGATCGTGGAAGTCGTAGAGCTGCTCATGGGTGCGGTGGAATGCCTGCTCGATCGCGGCCGCGTCCGCCAGCCATTGGGGCGAAAGGACAACCTCGATCTCATAGCTCTGGCCGAAGTAGCGCATGTCGCAGGAGAGTGTGAGTTGCGCGGCCGCATCGTGCCCCTGCGCCGCAAGCCAGTCGCGGCCCTCCTGCGCCAGCGCCTCGAAGGCCTCGCGGATTCCGGGAAGCGACGCGCCGGATAGCGGGCTGAAGATGGTGCGGATGAAGTCCCCGCGCAGATCAGCCACCAGCCCACCCAGCGCCGATACCACGCCGGGGCGGCGGGGCGCCATGACGCGCTTGATGCCGAGCTCGCGGGCCAGGAAGGCGCCGAGCATCGGGCCGCCGCCGCCGAATGGCATCAGCGTGAAATCGCGCAGATCGACGCCGGCGCGCGAGGCGAGCTTCTCAACCTCGACGAACATTTCCGACACCGCGATGTCGAGGATCGCCTGCGCGGTCTGCTCGACCGGACGGCCGAGCCGCATCGCAAGTTCGCCGACCGCGCGATGCGCCAGTTGGGTCTCGATGCTGAGCTGGCCATAGGCCATCTCGCCATGGCCGAGCCATCCGCACACCACCATGGCGTCGGTCACCGTCGCCCGCTCGCCGCCACGGCCGTAGCATGCGGGTCCCGGCGTCGAACCGGCCGATTCCGGCCCGACCCGCAGCACTCCTTGCGCGTCGACGCTGGCGATCGAGCCGCCGCCGACACCGATCGAGCTCACCGACACGGAAGGGATATGGAGCGGAAATTCGCCGATCAGCTCGCCGGTGCCGAACTGCGGCTCGCCGTTTATGATGAGCGCGAAATCGGCCGAGGTTCCGCCGATGTCGAGGGTGAGAACCTTATCCTCGCCGGCCTGACGCGCCAGCCACGAGGCGCCGATGACGCCCGAGGCCGTTCCCGACAGCAGCATGTTCACGCAGGCGCGCTTGCCTTCGGCGGCGTTCATCAGCCCGCCGTTCGACTTCGTCAGCATCGGCCGGGCCGGCACGCCGCGATGCTTCAGCCGCTCTTCCAGCGCGGTCAGATAGCCGGAGACGCGCGGATGGACATAGCCATTGAGAATGGCGGTCGAGCTGCGCTCGTATTCGCGGATGACCGGCCACACCTCGGCGGAGGGGAAGACGAAGAGGTCGGGCGCCAGGCGCGCGATCGCCGCCTTTACCGAGGTTTCCTGCGCGGCGTTGCGCCAGGAATGAAGGAAGGACACGATGATCCCCTGCGCCCCGTTCGCTTTCGCGGCCGCGACCGCGCTCTCCACCGCCGCCGTGTCGGGCGCCTGGGATTCATTGCCATCGGCGCGCATGCGGGCCGGAATGCCGAACACCATGTCGCGCGAGATCAGCGGATCCGGCCGCGCGCAGAACAGCGAATACATGTCCGGCATGCGAAGCCGCGCGAGCTCGATCACGTCCTCGAAGCCGGCATTGGTGAACAGCGCCAGCGGCGCGCCCTTGCGCTGGATGATCGTGTTGATACCGACGGTCGTGCCATGCACGAAGCGCGTCATATGGGTCGGGTCGAAGCCTTCGCGTTCGGCCAGCAAGGTGAGCCCCGTCATCAGCTCGGCACCCGGATCTTCCGGCGTCGTCAGCACCTTCAGCGAAGCGACGCGTCCGGAGTTTGCTTCGAGCGCGCAGAAATCGATGAATGTCCCGCCGATGTCGACGCCGACCTTCCAGTCGGCCTTCTTCAGCGCCTCATCCGTCGCAGTGGCCCCATCCATGATGCGTCCCTTTCCGTCTGCTCGGAAACTCGCACGAGCGGACAGTCACGGTCCAAGATGGATGATGGGCAAGAATATAAGTCGTACTTATACCTTGACGCTATGCTCGCCGACAACGGCGGAGCAGGCCGTGCGGATGTCATCGCGCATCGTTTCGTCGGCCCTCGAAAGGGCTCGTGCGCGGGACGTGAGCAGCGCGATCGGGAATTCCGGGCCGCCCGCCAGCGGCCTGACAGCGAGGCCGGAAAACTGGTGCCACGGCAGCAGCGCGTCGACGAGAGCGACGCCCAGGCCAGCCTGGACGAAGCCGACCGCAGAAATCGAAACGTCGATCTCCAGCGACGGTGAAAGCGCCACGCCTTGCGCGCGGGCCGCGTGGGCCAGCTCGTCGGCGGGACGCGTGTTGCCGCGATAGGATATCAGTTCCTGCCCGACGAGATCGGCGAGCGTCAGCTCGGGCTTATTCTGCAGCGCGTGTCCGCGCGGCAGCAGGCAGGCGAAGCCGACGCTGCCGATCACCTCGGCCTCGATATCGGGAGGCAGGCGGTCATCCATGGCCACGCCGAGGCTGGCATCGCCGGCGCGCAGCATGTCTACAATCGCGGCGATCGGCGCGCTATGGGAACGCAGCAGCATGTCGGGATGCTGCGCCCGAAATGCGGTGAAGGCACGCGGCAATATCGCCATGGCCGGCGGCGGCGAGGCGGCGACCCGCACCAGCCCGGTCCGACCGAGACGCAGATCGGTGGTCTTGCGGCGCAGGCCGTCGAGCCCCGCCGACAGCCTCTCGGCATCGGGAAAGATCTCGAGCGCCTCAGGGGTCGGCCGCAGCCTGCCCTTGACCCGCTCGAACAGCGTGAAGCCGAGCTCGTCCTCAGTGTGGAGCAGTATCTGGCTGAGCGCGGGCTGGGAGATGTTCAGCATTCGCGCCGCGGCGGTCACGGTGCCCGCGCGCATGACGGCGATGAACACTTCGAGCTGCCGGGCCCGCATTCCTACTCCATAGGTAAAACTTATGGCTTTTATCCAAAGCCATCTTTGACGCATTGCCGCGGCGCCGACAAGATGGATCAGGATCAGCCTTCTGCGCTAAGGAACGACAATGGATGTGATCGTGCTGGGCGGCGGCCTGATGGGGACGGCTTCCGCCTATTTCCTGGCCAGGCGCGGCGCCCGCGTGACGCTGATCGAGCGCAACCGGATCGGCAGTGGAGCAACCGTCGCCTCCTTCGGCAACATCCGGCGCACGGGGCGTCATCTGTCGCAGCTTCCGCTGGCCCACCGCTCGCTCCGGCTGTGGGGCGAGGCCGAAAAAATGCTGGGGCGCGATGTCGAATTCCGCGCCACCGGTCACGTGCGGCTGATCTTCGATCAAGGCGGTCTCGCCGACATGCGCAGCTATGCCGAGGCGGCGCGTCCCTGGGGACTCGAGCTGGAGCAGCTCAGCCCGCGCGAGATCCGCGCGCGTTTTCCCGGCCTCGGTCCGGACGCGATCGCGGCGTCGTTCTCTGCGCATGACGGCAGCGGCAATCCGCG
>NZ_RZSN01000089.1:0-23724 GCF_003997315.1 Mesorhizobium sp. M1A.F.Ca.IN.020.04.1.1 | reverse complement strand
GCGTTGCCGCGCGCCTTCGTCGTCGCCTGGAGCTATGTCGAGCATTCCGACAGCGCCGTCTCGGCGACCATGTTCAAGGCCATCGTCGAGGGCTTTCAATCGGTCGAGCCGCTGAAGATCGGCGAGCTCTGGGCGCTGCCGTCGCTGCTGCGGTTCGTGCTGATCGAAAACCTCCGACGCATCGCAGTGCGCGTCAACCGTACCAGAGAGATGCGCCAGATCGCCAACGAGGTCGCCGACCGGGTGTTGGCGACCGACGACAATGCCGACCGGACCAGGATCCTGTCGAGCTACGCCGCGCATGCGCAGGATACCACTTTCGCCACCCAGCTCCTTTATCGCCTGCGTGACGGTTCGCAGAACGCCGGCCGCGCGTTGGAATGGCTGGAGGGCGAGCTCGAGAAGACCGGCTCTGACGCCGAGGAGATCATCATCTCCGAGCATCAGACGCTGTCCAGCGGCAACGTCACCACCGGCAATATCATCCGCGGCCTGCGCCTCATCAACGACGTCGACTGGACGGTCTGGTTCGAGGGCGTCAGCCGCATCGACACGCTGCTGCGCGAGAAGACCGATTTCGCCGCGCTCGATTTCTTCTCGCGCGATCAGTATCGCACCGCGATCGAGCAGCTTGCGCGCCGCTCCGACCTTTCCGAATTCCGCGTCGCCGAAACGGCGATCGAGCTTGCAGGCCACATGCCTGGGGTCACCGATGCGTCCGGCGTGCCGGAAACTGCCGACCCCTCCGTGCATACCGATGTCGGCTTCTTCCTGGTCGGACCGCGTCGGCCGGAGCTGGAACAGGCGATCGGCTACCGGGCTCCCTTCTATGTGACTTTCAAGCGCGCCTTTGCCGCCACCGGCTGGCTCGGCATCGTCGTGCCGGTCTTCCTGCTGACGGTGCTCCTGCTTGTGCTGTCCGGCAACGCGCTTGCCAATCTCGGCCTCTCGGCGGGGGCGATCACGCTGATGCTGGCTTTGTTCGCGGTGCCGGCGAGCGAAGGCGCGTTGGCCTTCTTCAACACCGTCGTGGCGCTCTTCCTCAAGCCGACGCGGCTAGTCGGCTATGACTACAAGCACGGCATCCCCACCTCAGCGCGCACGCTGGTCGTCGTGCCTTCGCTCATCGGGTCGCGCGACGACGTCGAGGAAAACATCCGCAACATCGAGGTGCATCATCTCGCCAACACGGCAGAAGAGATCCATTTCGCGCTTTTGTCCGACTGGCCTGATTCCAAGACCGAAATCGACGCAGCCGACATCGAGATCCTGCAATATGCCCGCGACGAGATCGCCAGGCTGAACGCCCGCTACCCGTCGGAAGGCGCTCCGCGCTTCTATCTTCTGCATCGCCGCCGGCTCTACAATCAGGCCCAGGGCTGCTGGATGGGCTGGGAACGCAAGCGCGGCAAGCTGCACGAGCTCAACCTTCTGCTGCGCGGCGACAGCGATACCACCTTCCTGCCGCTCGATGTGCCGCTGCCGGACAAAGTCACCTATGTGATGACGCTCGACGCCGATACGCGCACCACCCGCGACGCCGTCTCGAGCCTTGTCGGCAAGCTCGCGCATCCGCTCAACCGTCCGCATTTCGATCCGGCAAAGCGCGTCGTCACAGCCGGCTACACCATCCTGCAGCCGCGCATCACCGCCTCGCTCACCAGCGGCGACGATGCCTCCTTCTTCCAGCGCGTCTTCTCGGCCAATCGCGGTCTTGACCCGTACGTCTTTGCCGTGTCCGACGTCTATCAGGACGTCTTCGGCGACGGCACTTTCACCGGCAAGGGCCTCTACCATATCGACGCCTTCGAAACGGCGCTGAAGGGCCGCATCGAGGAAAACACCATCCTCAGCCACGATTTGCTCGAAGGCGCCCTGGCGCGCGCCGCGCTCGTCACCGATGTCGAACTGGTCGAGGACTATCCGACCCGCTACTCGGTCGACGCCTCACGCCACCACCGCTGGGCGCGCGGCGACTGGCAATTGCTCGGCTTCATGTTCGATCCGCGCTCTGGCGTTCCGGCACTGTCGCGCTGGAAGATGGTCGATAACCTCCGCCGCTCGGTGACCCCGATCTTCTGGGTGATGGCCTGTATCGCCGGCTGGACGCTGCTGCCGTTCACGCAGGCCGCGCAGTGGCAGGCGCTGATGATCCTCAGCCTGTTCATGGCCCCGACTTTCGACATCGTCAACGGCATCCTGCCGAAGAGCGGCGACCAGACGCCGCGCGGCCATTTCTCGGCGCTGGCGCGCGACACTGTGTTCGGCACCGCGCTGGTGGCGCTGAAGGTGCTTTTGATGGCGCACCTTGCCTGGATGATGGGCGATGCCATCGTCCGCACTCTTTACCGGCTCTTCGTCAGCCGCCAGAACCTTCTGGAGTGGCGCACCGCCTCGCAGGCGCACAAGACCGGCGGCAGCGATCTCGGCGCCTATTACAGCATGATGTATGGCGCCGTGATCATCGGCGTCGTCGGCCTTGCCATTCCGGTGCTGGCCGATTCCACCGGCGCGTTCGTCGCCTTCTTCTTCGCGATTTTCTGGATCGGCTCGCCCGCCGTCGCCTGCTGGATCAGCCGCTCGGCCGAGACCGAGGACAGGCTGCGCATTTCCGCCGCTGACATCCATGCGCTGCGCACCGTGGCGCGTCGCACCTGGCATTATTTCGAGACCTTCGTGAAGGCCGAGCATCACCATCTGCCGCCCGACAATTTCCAGGAAAGCCCGGCCCCGGTGGTGGCGCCGCGTACCTCGCCGACCAACATCGGCGTCTACCTGCTCTCGGTGGTGTCGGCGCGCGACTTCGGCTGGATCAGCCTGTCGGATGCCATCACCCGCATCGACGCCACGATGACGACCATCGAGAACATGCCGCGCGATCGCGGGCATCTCTACAATTGGTACGACACGACGACGCTGAAGCCGCTTTATCCGCTCTATATCTCGGCGGTCGACAGCGGCAATCTCGCCGGCCATCTGGTCGCCGTGGCCGCGGCCTGCGCCGAATGGGCCGAGGCGCCTTCCGTCCACCTGCAGGGCGATTTCGAGGGCATCCTCGACACCGTCACCATCCTCGACGAGAGCCTGGAGGAACTGCCCGACGACCGCCGCCAGCTGCGGCCGCTGCGCCAGCGTCTTGCCGACCGCCTCGACGGCATGCGCCGGGCAGTGATGACCATCAAGGCGCAGCCCGAGATGGCCTCGATCCGCACGATCAATCTCGCGGTGCTGGCCGGCGAGATCCGCAAGCTCGCCACGGCCATCCACGTCGAGGCGGCGTCGCCCAAGAGCGACGTCATCGCCGACTGGGCGGCCAGGCTGGAGGCGACCTGCGAGGCGCATGTGCACGATTCGCACAATGACGAAAGCGCGGTCTCGGCGCTCCGCACCAAGCTGCTCGCGCTGCGCGGGCGCTGCCGCCGCTACGCCTTCGAGATGGATTTTTCCTTCCTGATGCGGCAGGAGCGCAAGCTCCTGTCGATTGGCTATCGCGTCGAGGAGCACCAGCTCGACGAGAGCTGCTACGACTTGCTCGCCTCCGAGGCGCGGCTGACCAGCCTGTTCGGCATCGCCAAGGGCGACTTGCCGACCGAGCACTGGTTCCGGCTCGGCAGGCCGATTGTCGAGATCGGTTTCAAGGGCGCGCTGATGTCCTGGTCGGGCTCGATGTTCGAGTACCTGATGCCGCCGCTGGTGATGAAGGAGCCGCAGGGCTCGATCCTCAACCAGACCAGCAAGCTCATCATCAAGCGCCAGATCCAGTATGCGCGCTCGAAGAACGTGCCCTGGGGCATCTCGGAAGCGGCCTACAATGCCCGCGACCGCGAGCTCACCTACCAGTACACCAACTTCGGCGTGCCCGGCCTCGGCCTGAAGCGTGGTCTCGGCCAGAACACCGTGATCGCGCCTTACGCCACCATCCTGGCGGCGCAGTTCAATCCGCGTGAGGCGGTGCAGAACCTGATGCGGCTGCGCGCGATCGGCGCGCTCGGCCGGCACGGCTTTTACGATGCGGTCGACTTCACGCCGCAGCGCGTGCCGGAAGGCACCGACCATGCCGTCGTCCAGAACTACATGGCCCACCATTCCGGCATGTCGATCGCCGCCGTGGCGGACGCCATCTTCGAGGGTCGGCTGCGCGAACGCTTCCACAGCGATCCGGTGATTGAGTCGGCCGAACTCCTCTTGCAGGAGAAGGCGCCGCGCGACATCCCGACCGCCACCGTCAGGACCGAGGCCGACGAGCGCTCCAAGGACGAGACCGAGACCGAGAGCCCGGACAGCCGCATCATCCTTGACCCGATCAAGGCGCTGCGCGCGACCAACGTCATGTCGAATGGCCGTTACTCGGTCATGGTCACCGCCACCGGCTCCGGCTACAGCCGCTTCGGCGAGCTTGCCATCACCCGTTGGCAGCCGGACCCGAGCGAAGACCGTCTCGGCTCCTATATCTTCTTGCGCGACACCGCGACCGGCGACTGGTGGTCGGCCACCGCCGAGCCGAAGCGCGCCGAGGGCGAGCGCGTGCAGACGCTGTTTGCCGACGACAAGGCGAGCTTTACCAAATCGATCGGCTCGCTGCGTTCGGAGGTCGAGTGCATCGTCATCTCCGAAGGGAACGGCGAAGGCCGGCGCGTCACGCTTTACAATGACGGCCCCACCGACCGGCACATCGAGGTGACGTCCTTTGCGGAGCTGGTGCTGGGCAACGAAGCCTCCGACAACGCCCATCCGGCGTTCTCGAAGATGTTCGTCGAGACCGAGATCTCCGCTAACAACGGCGCGATCTTCGCCACCAGGCGCAAGCGCGAAAAGAACGAGCCCGACCTAACCATGGTGCATTTCGTCACCGATCCGTCGGGTCCCTCGCGCGACGCCGAGGCCGAGACCGATCGCCGCGCCTTCATCGGCCGTGGCCGCACCATCGCCGACGCTGCCGCCTTCGACCCCGGCGCCCGGCTCT
Source organism: Mesorhizobium sp. M1A.F.Ca.IN.020.04.1.1 (assembly GCF_003997315.1). NCBI lineage: Bacteria > Pseudomonadati > Pseudomonadota > Alphaproteobacteria > Hyphomicrobiales > Phyllobacteriaceae > Mesorhizobium > Mesorhizobium sp. M1A.F.Ca.IN.020.04.1.1. The sequence goes on along the minus strand of NZ_RZSN01000089.1, from coordinate 18,761 downwards.
CCGGCAGCCACGGCTTCACGCTCGACCCGGTGGCGGCACTTCGCCGCCAGGTGCGCGTGCCGGCCAACAAGAAGATCTCGCTGACCTTCTGGACCGTCGTCGGCGCCAACCGGGGCGAGCTCGACGAGGCGATCGGCCGCCTCGACCATCAGGAGAGCTTCGCCCGCCAGGCGATGCTCGCCTGGACGCGCAGCCAGGTGCAGACGCGCCATCTCGGCCTCAGCCTGACCGATGCCGCCAATGTGCAGAAGCTGGCGCGTTACCTGATCTATCCCGATCCGTTCCTGCGTCTGCCCGCCGACTCCATCGCCTCGGGCCTCGGCCGCCAATCGAGCCTCTGGCCGACCAGCATCTCCGGCGATTTCCCGATCTTCCTGGTGCGCATCGGCGACGTCGCCGATCTCGAGATCGTCGCCCAGGCGCTGCGCTTCCAGGAATACATGCGCGCCCGCGGCATGATGATCGACTTCGTCGTCGTCAACGAGCAGGCATCCTCCTACGTGCAGGACCTGCAGCGCGCAGTGGAGACGCTGTGCGAGAACAGCCGCCTGCGTGGTCGCGAGCTTGGCCCGCGTCAGCACATCTTCGCCGTGCGCCGCGACCTGATGGACGAGCCGACCTACAAGACCCTACTGTCGGTCGCGCGTGTTGCGCTCCACACCCGCAACGGCACCATCTTCGACCAGCTCGAGCGGGCCGAAACGGCGGCATTGCAGGCTCGCGACGCTTTGCAGCAGGCGGAAGGCGTTCCGGCCCGCCAGCCGTCGCCGCCTTTGCCTGAGCCGACGCGGGCAAGCGAGGGGGGAGCCGATATTGCCGCCGACGGCACCGGCCTCAGCCTCTGGAACGGCTTTGGCGGCTTCGACGGCGACGGCCGCCACTACGTGACGCGGCTGACCGGCCGTCGTGTGACGCCGCAGCCCTGGATCAACGTCATCTCCAACGCTTCCTTCGGCTTCCACGTCTCTGCCGAGGGCGCCGGCTTCACCTGGAGCCGCAACAGCCGCGACTACCAGTTGACGCCGTGGTCGAACGACCCGGTGTCGAACCGGCCGGGCGAGGGCTTCTATATCTACGACCAGTTGAGCGGCAAGGCGTTCTCGCCGATGGCCGCGGTGGTGCGCGATCCCTCGATGACCTACGAGACCTGGCACGGGCAGGGGTTCTCGACCTTCCGCTCGAAGCGCGGGCCGCTGTCGATGGATCTGACGCAGGTCGTCGACCCGGTGGATCCGGTGAAGATCACCCGGCTGCGCATCCAGAATGCCGGCCCCGCGCCGGCAAGGCTGCGCGTCTATGCCTATGCCGAGTGGGTGCTCGGCGGCCATCGCTCGCGCACGGCGGCAACCATCGTGCCGACCAGGGACGCCGCGACGGGCGCCATGCTTGCGCAGAACCCCTACGGGCTCGACTTCGGCGAGCGGGTGGCTTTCCTCGCCGCGACGGTGCCTGTTCATTCGGTGACCGCCGACCGCGGCGAGTTCGTCGGCAGGCACGGCACGACCGAATATCCGCAGGCCGTGCTTGGCGGAGTTGCTTTGTCCGGCCGCGTCGAGGCAGGCGACGATCCGTGCGCGGTGATCGCCAGCGACATCGACATCCCGGCCGGCGGCGACGTGACGCTGTTCTGGCTGCTTGGCGACGCCGCCACGGCCGCCGAGGCGAGCGCCCTGGTCCAGACCCACAGGGACAAGGATTTCGACCGGCGTCTGGCCGACAATGAGCGCGTCTGGCGCGGCTTCCTCGACACCATTCAGGTCGAAACGCCGGACAAGGCGCTCAACGCCATGGTCAACCACTGGCTGCCCTACCAGAGCCTGGCCTGCCGCATCCGCGCGCGGTCGGCCTTCTACCAGGCGAGCGGCGCCTTCGGCTTCCGCGACCAGTTGCAGGATACGCTGGCCTTGCTGGCGCATGATCCGAAGCTGGCGCGCGACCAGATTCTCAACGCCGCCCGCCGGCAGTTCCAGGAGGGCGACGTGCAGCACTGGTGGCTGCCCCGCACCGATGCCGGCGTGCGCACCATGATCTCGGACGATGTCGTGTGGCTGGCGCACGCGACGGCCCGCTACATCGAGGTGACGGGCGATGCCGCCATCCTCAAGGAGCAGATACCGTTCATCGACGGGCAGGAGCTTGGCGAGGGGGAGCACGACGCCTTCTTCACGCCCGAGATCACCAAGACCACAGCCTCGCTTTACGAGCACTGCGCGCGGGCGCTCGATCTGGCCATCAAGCGCAGCAGCCCGGCCGGCCTGCCGCTGATCCTCGGCGGCGACTGGAACGACGGCATGAACCGTGTCGGCGAGGGCGGCAAGGGCGAAAGCGTCTGGCTAGGCTGGTTCCTGCTGAAGACGCTGGATGACTTCGCCCCCATCGCCAAGGGACAGAGCGATGGCAAGCGGGCACAGGCCTGGACGAAGCACGCGGACCTGCTGAAGCGGGCGCTGGAGAGCACGGCCTGGGACGGCCAGTGGTACCGGCGCGGCAGCTTCGACGACGGCAGCCCGCTCGGCTCCCGCAATTCGGACGAATGCAAGATCGACTCCATCGCCCAGTCCTGGAGCGTGCTGTCGGGCGAGGGGGATCCTGCCCGCTCGACCACGGCCATGGAGCAGGCGACGAAGATGCTCGTCGACGACAAGCACAAGATCGTCAAGCTGTTCACGCCGCCCTTCTCGAACAGCGACAAGGATCCCGGCTATATCAAGAGCTACCCGCCGGGCGTGCGCGAGAACGGCGGCCAGTACACCCATGCCGCCACCTGGTTCGTCATCGCGCTGGCCGAGATGGGACGCACCGACGAGGCCTATCGCTGCTTCTCGATGCTGAACCCGGTCAACCACGCCTCGGACGAGGCGGCGGCCGAGCATTACCGCGTCGAGCCTTACGTCGTGGCGGCGGACATCTACGCCGGCGAAGGAAAAGGCGGCCGCGGCGGCTGGACCTGGTACACGGGGTCGGCCGGCTGGCTCTACCGGGCCGCGGTGGAAGGAATCCTCGGCATCGAGCGGCGCGGCAAGCAGATCACGTTTAGGCCGAAGCTGCCCGGCCACTGGGATGGCTACGCCGCCACACTCAAGATGTTCGGCGGCGAAATCAAGGTTCGCGTCATCCGCGACAAAAAGACCAAGTCGATCGCGCTTGAAGTCAATGGTTCGAAGACCAAATCATGGTCTTTCGAACCGAAGGCCGGCGAGATGACCGACGTCGTCGTCAAGATACCTGCGTAGGATCAACGGTTTGCCTTGCAGGCCGCGCATCTCTCGGGATGCGCGGCCGAGCTTGGCGTTTTACTTTGCCCAATGGGCCGGGCAGCGTGCGCCCACGCTGCTTCAGGCACGGCTAAGCAAGCGCCAAGTGATTAAAAATGTGGCAGCGCTGGGCAGGTGCCATTGTTTTGCCGCAAGGCTGACATTTCACCTTTTATCTCAAACCGTTAGGTGATCACGTCAGATTTCGCACCGTCGTCATCTTTTGTTCGCTAAATGGGAACGGAAGGGATAGACGACGCATTGTTTCGCGACACATAAACCGGTACGTGTCAAAAAATGGTGCGGCGCACAATACCGACATTGAGCACAGACAAGAGTTTGGCGGAGTAGCTGAAGTGTCACTTCTGCAGATCTACTTTAGAGCGCTGAGTTATCTGGCTGCGGACAAGAAGCGCGTCGCGCTGATCTGCGGCGCCAACGTCGCGCTTGCCGCGATCGCCATTCTCGAGCCGATCCTTTTGGGCCGGGTGATCGGCGCCATTTCCGAAAAAGGTCCGGTGTTTTCGACGCTCGCCGTCTGGGCCGCTCTCGGTGTCTTCAATGTCATAGCTTTCGTGCTGGTGTCGCGCGGCGCCGACCGCTTCGCCCATGCCCGGCGTTCGGAAGTGCTGTGCCAGTCCTTCGAGCGCGTCATCACCATGCCGCTCGCCTGGCACCACCAGCGCGGCACGTCCAATTCGCTGCACACGCTGCTGCGCGCCGTCGAAACCCTGTTCAGCCTGTGGCTCGAATTCATGCGCGTGCATCTCTCGACGGCCATTGCGCTGGTGCTGCTGGTGCCGACCGCGCTTTCCATGGACATCCGCATGTCAATCGTGCTGCTGGGCCTCGGCGTGCTCTACGTCGGAATCGGCCGTATCGTCATGCGCCGTACCAAGTCGGGGCAGACCGCCGTCGAGCGCCACTACCACACCGTCTTTGCCCATGTGACCGACAGCGTCAGCAACGTCGCCGTGCTGCAGAGCTATAACCGCATCGGCCATGAGACCGCGACGCTGAAGCGCTACGTCAAGGACCTGCTCGACGCGCAGAACCCGGTGCTCGACTGGTGGGCTATCGCCAATGCGCTGAACCGCCTGTCGTCGACCATCTCGATGATGATCGTGCTCTCGATTGGGGCTTATCTCGTCACCCGTGGCCAGCTCCGTGTCGGAGACGTCGTCGCCTTCACCGGCTTTGCCGGAATGCTGATCGCCCGTCTCGACCAGATGTCGGCCTTCACGACGCAGATTTCCGAGGCCCGCGCCAAGCTCGAGGATTTCTATCGCCTCGAGGACTCGGCCGCCGAAACCGCCGAGCCGGACGGCCTGCGCGAGTTGACCAACGTCACCGGCCGTGTGCGCTTCGAGGACGTCAGCTTCGAGTTCGCGAATTCGGGCCATGGTATCGAGAATGTCTCGTTCGAGGTGCCGGCCGGCAAGACCGTCGCCATCGTCGGCCCGACCGGCGCCGGCAAGACGACGCTTATCAACCTGCTGCAGCGCGTGTTCACGCCGTCCAGCGGCCGCATCCTGATCGACGGCATCGACACTCGCACGGTGACCCGCAAGTCGCTGCGCCACTCGATCGCCACCGTCTTCCAGGACGCCGGCCTGCTCAACCGCTCGATCGAGGATAACATCCGGGTCGGCCGCGCCGATGCGAGCAATGACGAGGTGCACGCCGCCGCCAATGCCGCCGCCGCACAGGACTTCATCCTGGCCAAGAGCAGCGGCTACGACACCGTCGTCGGCGAGCGCGGCGGCCAGCTCTCGGGCGGCGAGCGCCAGCGCATCGCCATCGCCCGCGCCGTGCTGAAGGATGCGCCGATCCTGGTGCTCGACGAGGCGACCAGCGCGCTCGACGTCGAGACCGAGGACCGAGTCAAGGAAGCGATCGACGAACTGCGCCGCAACCGCACGACCTTCATCATCGCCCACCGCTTGACCACCGTGCGCGACGCCGACTTGGTCGTCTTCATGGACAAGGGCAAGGTGGTCGAATACGGCGGCTTCACCGAGCTGTCGCTGCGCAACGGCCGCTTCGCAGCCCTGCTGCGCGCCGGCGGCCTGCTCAACGACGAGGAGGTCCGTCGCCTCAGCCGTCCGGTGACGGAAGCGGCGTAAGCTTTCTTCCCTGTGGGACAAGGTGTCGCCGCAGGCGACAGATGAAGGTGTTCCAGGAAGATCAGCGTCTCACTCCGTCGCGCACCCTATCCGTCTCGGCGCTCGCGCGCCGATCCACCTTCTCTCACAAGGGGAGAAGGAGAGAGTGCGACAACCGTCCGATTGCCCCTGATGCATCGCCGGTCTATTTAGATCGGCATGAGCGACACCACCTCACGCCTCGCCGGCTGGATCGATCTCGCCAACCCGACGCGCTTCGTCGGGCTGGCCAACAAGGTTATTCCGTGGCTCGCGGCGACCGCGGCGATACTGCTCGGCGTCGGCCTCTATATGAGCTTCACCGCGCCGGAGGATTTCCAGCAGGGCATCACGGTGCGCATCATGTACATCCACGTGCCTTTCGCCTGGCTTGCGATGATGTGCTATACCATCATGGCGATCTCGGCGCTCGGCACGCTGGTCTGGCGCCACCCGCTGGCCGACGTGGCGCTGAAGGCAGCGGCTCCGATCGGCGCCACCTTCACCGCGCTCGCGCTGATCACCGGCTCGATCTGGGGCAAGCCGATGTGGGGCACCTGGTGGGTGTGGGACGCTCGGCTGACCTCGGTCTTCGTGCTTTTCCTCATGTATCTTGGGATTATCGCGCTGACCCGCGCACTGGACGACGCCGGCCGCGCCGCCTGGGCCGCCGCCATCATCACGCTGGTCGGCTTCATCAACATCCCGATCATCAAATTCTCGGTCGATTGGTGGAACACGCTGCACCAGCCGGCCTCGGTCTTCCGCCTCGGCGGCCCGACCATCGACCCTTCGATGCTGTGGCCGCTCGCCGTGATGGCGCTTGGCTTCACCGTGCTGTTCTTCGCGCTGCACCTGATGGCGATCCGCACGGAGATTTTCAGGCGCCGCGTGATCGCGATGCGCAGGGTTGCGGCGCGGCAGGCGGAACGGCAGTAGATTTTCGGACCAATAGCGGTCTGTCGCGTTCCTTCTCGCCCCCCTCTGTCCTGCCGGACATCTCCCCCACAAGGATGGTGCGATTGCTTTCGGCAACTTTCAGCGTTTGGAGGAGGGCGCGACGCCCGAGCCGCCAATCTCCCCCCAAAGTGGGGGGGAGATGTCCGGCAGGACACGGGGGGCGCTGTCCCGCCAGCCTAGACGAACTTAAAACATCTGCGTGCGTCTCAGGATCCTCAAGCCATCTTCCCCCGCGCCGCCACTGGCAGCGTTTCCAGCACCTTGTCGCCGTCGATCAGATGCACCTGGTCGAACAAATTCGTCACCACGCAGCAATGATCGGGAACCACGCGCACGCGCTCGCCAATGCGCAGGGCGCCGCCGTCTGAAAGCGTGACGTTGCCGTGCTCCTCGCTCAGTCCAGTCACTCGCGCGCTGGGCACGCCGAGCAGCTCGCCGAAATCCGGCAGTCCTAGCGTATCGGAGGACAAAGCCTTGCTGCCGCTGTCGAGGATGGCGCGGGAGGGCGTCGGGTGGCTGACCACGGTGGCCAGCACCGTCAGCGCGCAATCGTCGAGCGTGCCGACGCCTTTGGCGACCTGGTAGCGGTCGAGATAGATGTAGGTGCCGGGCCGGTATTCGGTGACGACGCTGTCCTCGCCCGAGCGCCACATGTCCGGCGTGCCTCCGCTGGAGATGCGCCGGCATTCGAGCCCGGCCGCCGCAAGCGTCTCGCGCGCGTTCCGCAGCCACGCCTCGGCTTCGGCGGCGCGGCCCGCCGCCGGATAAGTCATCAGCCCGCCGAAGGTTAGTCCTCTGGCCTGGTCGATCACTTTCGCCAGTGCAACCGCTTCGGCCGGGCTCTGCACGCCGCAGCGCCCCATGCCGGTGTCGCATTCGACCAGCACCGGCAGCGGGTGGCCGGTATCGGTGAAGGTCGCGGCTAGCCCTGACAGCGTTTCGTGGCTGTCCGCCGTGACCGACAGCGCGACGCGGCCATGCAGTGCCTTCAGCCGCTCCAGCTTGGCGCGGCCGAGAATGTTGTAGGGCAGGAAAATGTCCTCAAGCCCGGCATCGGCCATCACCTCGGCCTCGCCGATCTTCTGGCAGGTTATGCCGACCGCGCCAGCCGCGACCTGCTTCTTCGCCCAGTAGGGCAGCTTGTGCGTCTTGATGTGCGGGCGGAGCTTCAGCCCGTGGCGGTCGGCATGCGCCTGCGCCTTTGCGATGTTGGCTTCGGCGCGGGCCGCGTCGATCAGGATCGCCGGCGTGTCGAGATCGTCTATGCTTGCCATGAAGATCACCGTTCAAAAGCATGTCTCCCGAAGGTGGGAACCGGTTTCGGGAATGAAGACATGCGCGATCAAAAACCGCTTGGGGTTATGGGCTTGATCGGGCCGGATGTCACGAGGCCAGAGCCGTCAGTTTGCGTCGACAGCGGACCGGCATTGCGATATTCGGGTTGGCAGATTTCAGCAGGCAGCGGCCGGAAGGAAAACGACCATGAAGCGCTCCAAAATCAACGACATCATCCGCGAAGCCGACGCCTTCATCCGCTCGTTCGGCTACATCATGCCGCCCTTCGCCTACTGGTCGCCGGAAGAGATGAAGGCGCACAAGGCGGACTCTTCGGCCATTTTCAGCTCGCGTCTCGGCTGGGACATCACCGACTACGGCCAGGAGAAGTTCGATGAGCTTGGTCTCTTCCTTTTTACCGTCCGCAACGGCCGCTACGCGGACATGAAGCTCGGCATGGGCATGCTCTACGCCGAGAAGATCATGATCTCGCGCAAGGACCAGCTGTCGCCCATGCACCGCCACAACATCAAGGCCGAGGACATCATCAACCGCGGCGGCGGCAAGCTGGTGCTGGAACTGTTCATGCACGACCGCGACGGCGGCATCGACCCGAAGGCCGAAGTGTCGGTGCCGGTCGACGGCACCATCACCAGATTGCCCGCCGGCGGGCTCCTGAAGCTCGACCCGGGCCAGAGCGTGACGCTGCTGCCGGGCGTCTGGCACGCCTTCTGGGCCGAGGGCAAGGACGTGCTGATCGGCGAGGTCTCGACCGTCAATGACGACCTCACCGACAACGTCTTCCGCGATCCGATCGGCCGCTTCTCCAACATCGAGGAGGATGTGGCGCCGGTTCACCTTCTGGTGTCGGATTATGAAAAATGGGTGGGGTAGGGCGAGGGCCTAGTCGTCCCAATTTCGCTGCTGAAAGAAGGTCCAGATACTGATAGTGCTGTCGTCCAGGTCGCTCGTGCTGTGCAGCGTGAGGACAATATCCACGGTGGGCGGCGCTTTGATCATGGCTGTGATCACGCGCGTCGCGTCGTCGGGTACGATGCCTATGCCCCATTTCATTTCCCAATTTCCTCCGGCCTGCTGCAGTCGGGGAGTGGAATCTTCGAACTGCTCCCTCATCGACGCATCGTCTGGAAACGGTTCATCGGTGAGTTTTGCAAAAACCTCCCACGACCCGGCAACTGCTGCCTGAATGGCGCTTTCTATTCTGGCGCTCTCGGCTTGGCTGATTGTTTCAGACATACTGAGAGTTCCAATCTACCGCGCGTACTTGTCCGCCTTCCGATTGCCCAGCAGCAGCTTGCGCTCCAGGTGCGCGCGCAGCTCGCCGTAATAGGCGGTGAGGAATGCCCGTGAATCGACCGGCTCGACCCTGGCGCCGATCTTGCGGCCTATCGTTTCCGCCACCGCTTTCATCGCGAAATAGTCGTCGCGGCGCAGCACTTCCTCCAGCTTGTGCAGCTCGGCGATGCCATAGGCGTCGAGCTGCGCGGCGCTGAACTGGAAGCGGGTCGCGACCGGATCCTTGCGCAGCGACAGATCCTCGAGCAGCGCCACCTTCGGCGCCTCGACCACCCAGGTTCCGGCGAGCAGGTCGCCAATCCGCAGCCGGTCGCGGTTGAAGAGCGGGAACAGCGAGAACAGCAGCGCCCACACCAGCCCGAAGATGGTCGACAGCGTGTCGGCGACACCGGCGCTGCCGCGCGCCGCCAGGATCGACAGCGGCAGGAACACCTCGATCTCGCGCATCAGGTTGCGCGCGATGACCTGGTCGAGGCTGAGGCCGGCGCCGCTGCGCGAAGCGACGCGGACGCCGACCATCCGCTTGCCGGGCGTCGCCGCCCGCCGGCCCGCCTCGAAGGCGATGAAATAGACGTTGCGCAGCAGGAAGATGAAGATGATCCAGACGATGAACAGCGGTTCGGCGTCCTTCACGCCGAGCCCGCCCAGGCCGAAGATCGCGACAAGGCTGACCGCGACGGCGGCGACGACGATGATCACCACATCGAGCAGGAATCCCGAAGCCCGCGTCCCGGCATCGGCCAGCTTGACGCGCAGGTCCACGCCCTCCGGCGTCACCAGCGGGCGCACCAGCGCGGCGGGATTCCTAGCCGTTGCCATGCCGCACCATCCGGAACAGGTAGAAATAAGAAATCCAGAACGCCAGCATGCCGCCGCCGATCGAATAGCGGGCGATATCGCTTGTGATCGTCTGCCGGCCGATGCCTTCGAGCAGGCCGGCAAACAGCAGCATCATGACGACGCCGACCATCGCGGTCGCCGCCACGCGGCCCGCGCGTGAGGCCGCGGCCATGCGCGTCAGCTCGCCGGGAAAGGCGATGCTGGTGCCGATGCGCATGCCGGCCGCGCCCGCGATGGCGATGGCGAAAAGCTCCGTCGTGCCGTGGATCGACAGCCAGCCGCCGAGCTCGAAACCGAGCCCCTTGGCGGCATAGATCTGGAAGATGGCGCCGAGCATGCAGCCATTCATCAGGATGATCAGCACGCTGGGCACCGCGAAGGCGAAGCCGAGCGCGAAGGCCAGGATCGACAGCTGCGTGTTGTGGGTGAAGAGATAAGCGGCGAAGCCCGACAGAAAGTGGTCGCCGCCGCCATAAAGCACGCTGCGCAGCATCTCGGCCGACGAATCCGGATTGCGCCCACCGGCGAGGCTCGGCGCGATGATGGCGTCGTACCAGCGCTTGTCGGAGGCGACCAGCCAGTACCCGGCAATGGCGCCGATCACCGTCAAGGCGACCGATGCCCACACCTCGCGCCACAAGTCGCGGATCGCCGCCGGCCAGTCGTGCAGGAAGAAGTCGCCGATGCGCGTTCTCAAGGATCGCCGCGCGCCATAGAGGTAAAAATAGCCGCGCAGGCAGAGCGCTTCGAGGTAAGCAATCAGTGCGCTGTCGAGCGAAGTGGCTCGCGCCACCGAAAGCGAGGACAGTGCCGAGCGGTAGAGGAGGGGCAGTGACAGCAGCTCCTCTTCCGACAGCGCGCGCGGCGCGCGCTTCTCGACGCGGGCAAGCAGTGCCTCGAACGCCTTCCAGTCGGCCTCGCGCTCCTGGCGGAAGCTTGCCAGCGACTGGCGCACGGCATCGGTGCCGGCGGGCAGCGTCATAAGAGGTTTTCCTCCTTGAGCTGGATATAGCGCTCGACCAGCGCCGGGCCGAGCCGCTGGTGGTCGGCCTCGATGACATGCGCGCCGAGCAGCCTGAGGCGTCCGATCACCACCTGCCGCTGTCTGAGCAGGTCGCCGGCGGTGACCGCGCGGGCCACGTCCTCCGGGGCGGTAGGCGCCATATCGGCCAAAGTCTCCAGCTCGACATCCTTCATCAGCATGAACAGCACCAGATGCCGCTCGGTCAGCCGCCCGACGGTGCGCAGCATCAGCTCGGCGCTGATCGGGTCGACGAAATCGGTGAAAACGATGACCAGTGAGCGCCGGTCGAGCTTCGCGGCGAGCGTCGTCAGCGCCAGGGTGAAATTGGTCTCCTCGGTCGAATAGTCGATCTCGGCGGCGCGCTTCTGGATCATGGTGAAGCTCGGCGAGCCGCGCACGGCGCCGCTGGAAACGCGCGGCCTGGCGTCGAAAGAAAACAGGCTGACGAGGTCGGCGCCCTTGAGCGCAATGAAGGCGGACAACAGCGCCGCCGTCACGGCCCGGTCGACCTTCGGCACGCCCTCGACCGGCTCGCACATCAGCCGCCCGCTATCGATGGCTAGAACGATGTTGTTGTTCTCTTCGATGCGGAATTCGCGGGCAAGCAATTTGCCGTGGCGGGCGCTGCGCTTCCAGTCGATCATGCGCCGGCCCATGCCGGGCTGGTAGTCCTTCAGCGCCTCGAACTCGCGGCCCTGGCCGGCGCGCTTCTGCGCATGGCCGTCGGCAAGAGCGGAGCGCTGCAGCAGCGTGATCGCCTCGTCGCGGGCGCGGCTGACATCGGGCAGCACCGCTATCTTGCGCTCCACCGGCAGCACGGCCTGGTTCCAGATCAGCCCGAACGGCCCTTGCCAGCGCAGCCACAGCCGATCGAAGCTGGCGATGCCGCGCCGAATGGCGTCGAATTCGAGATCGAGCGTGCCGCCATTTGCCGGCAGTGTGCCGCCCGTGCCGTTGACCGGCGCCAGCCGCTGGTCATGCCCGACGCGCGCCTGCAGCCGGCGCGTTCGCGCCCCGAGACCGGCCGCGATGTGCAGCGTGAAACGTCCGCCGACGCCGACCTGCGGCGGTGCGGTGAGCGTGGCGCTGAGCGACGCGCGTCCGCGCCCGGCCGCCGCGTCGACCGCCAAGAAGGCAAGCAAAGCGCAAATCCAGAGCAGCCCGAGATACCAGACATGCGGCAGCGCGAGCGCGATCAGGAAGGCGGGAATCGCTCCCGCCGCCGCCGCCCATACCGCTCCGCCGCTCGGATAGATCAACGCGGCGCTTCCGTCTGGTCGACCAGGTCGGACACGATCTGCTCGACCAGCCGTCCGTCGATCTGCGCCGCCGGCGAGAGGATGACGCGGTGGCGCAGCGCCGGCACGGCTAAAGCCTTGACGTCGTCGGGGATGACATAGTTGCGGCCGTCGAGCGCCGCCCGGGCTCGCGCCGCGCGCGCCAGCATGGCGCCGGCGCGAGGACTGGCGCCGACCTCCAGATCCGGGCTTTCGCGCGTGCCGCGGACAAGGGCCGCGATGTAGCCGACGACGTCGTCGACCAGCGTGACGGCGCCCACTGTGGCAAGCGCCGCCTCCAGCGTCTTGCGGTCGGTCTGCGCCTTGATGCCGTATTGCTCGATATTGTGCGAGGCGGAGCCGCCGCCGTGGTGGATGATGATGGCACGTTCTTCCTGCGCGTCCGGATAGCTGACCCGGTGCTTGAACAGGAAGCGGTCGAGCTGGGCCTCGGGGAGCGGATAGACGCCTTGATGCTCGATCGGGTTCTGCGTCGCCACCACCATGAAATTCTTGCCGAGCGAATGGGTCGTGCCGTCGAATGTGACAGCGTGCTCCTGCATGGCTTCGAGCAGTGCAGCCTGCGTCTTCGGCGGCGTGCGGTTGATCTCGTCGGCAAGCAGCAGATCGCAGAAAATCGGGCCGCGCGTCAGCGTGAACTGGCCGGTCTGGAAATTGTAGATGTTGGCGCCGACGATGTCGCCGGGCATCAGGTCGGGCGTGAACTGGATGCGCCCATAGGCGACGCCGAGCGCCTGCGCGAAGCAGCGCGCGGTCATGGTCTTTGCGGTACCGGGCGGACCTTCGAGCAATATATGCCCGCCGGCGAACAGCGCCGTCAGCATCAGATCGACCGTGTCGCGCTGCCCGGTGATCGCTTTAGCCACCTCTTCCCTGATCGCGCTCGCCAGGGCTTTCACTTCATCGACGTTCACCGAGCCTCCTTGCCGTCCAGTCATGCAGCTCTTCCGCTGCTTCATGCATTGCGGCCAATGTGTTGGAACCGTTCGCAGCCTTGAACCGTGCGGTGAAGCCGTTCGCCTCATTTTTGTCGCGGGAATCCAGCCAGCGGTCCAGCGCTTCACCCTGCAGCCCGTGCGGCGCGCCAAGCAGCGCGGCGGCGCGCTGGCGCATCAGCGCGGCATAGCGGTCGCCGAGTTCCTGCAGCCGTCCTGCCCGCTTCAGGAGCATTGCCGTGGTGTCGACCAGCGCCTGCTTGCCGAAGGCGATGGCGCGACCCTCGGTGCGTGGCGGCCCGAAGCGGCCGAGCCCGTGCAGGAAGGCGAGGGCAGCCGCCACCAGCACCGACAGCGTCAGCGCCAGGAAGGGCGGTTCGACCAGGAGCTTGCCGAGATCGTAGTTCTGGCCGATGCCGTGAAGCGTCAGGTCGAACATAACCGCGCCCTTGGCGGGCTCCAGCATGGCGATCATGTCGAGTGCCGCTGCCGCCTTTTGCGGATCCTTCAGCGCCGCGTTGTTGATGAGATCGGGATCGGTCAGGATGTAGAAGGGTTCGCTGTCGAGTTCGGTGAGAACAGCCTTGCCGCCACCCGCCGCAATCAGCGGATGATTGTCGGCTACCCATTGCAACTCCTCGGGCACGGCGATCTTGCGCCCCTCTACATCGATCCGATCGACCGATGGCTTGCCGTCGCCGAGCTTGGCCTTGGCGAGGCGACCGAGCCAGTCGTTGACCGCCGTTGCGGGCAGCCGCTCGACTTTCGTCTCCCAGCCCTCCTGGCCCGGCTGCGGAAAGGTGACCCATTTGGGCAGCACGAAAAGCGTGTGCTTGCCCAAGCGGAGCTTGATGATGCGCTGAAGCGCCGCCGGGTCGCTGTTGGGCGCGATGGTGACGATCAGCAGGAATGTGGATGCCAGGGGAGATTGCAGATCCTTCTCCCCGCGCGCCATGGGCGGCGCCTGCCCGTTGGTGAGCTTCAGCCATTCCACGAGCCCGGCATAGCCGGTGCCGCCCTTGGAGAGCGGTGTTGCGCCGCCCTCGGGCTGACGAAAGTCCGGAGCGTAGGTCGAGAGCAGGAAGAATCCGGCGGCCGCGAGCAGGCTGGCGAAGATGCCCCAGAACAGCGTCCTGCGGCTGAACGGCTCTTGTGCCTCTGTCGCCTCCGCGCTCATGCCCAGGCATCCCGGAAGGCAAAGCGCTCATAGGCGCCGCGCGCCTGCTGCCAGCCCTCGGCGCCGACCGGCCGGCGAGCGAACAAGGCAGCCTCGACGATGCGCGCGATCTCACTGAAGGCAGCGCGGGGGCGAGACGGGATGGAACCTGCGGCGGCGATGTCGCGCGCGGTCAGCGACGGGCGCAGGAAGTCGGGCAGGCGGCTGGCGATGTCGGCAACGCTGCGCCGGAGCAGCAGATGCACCGCCTCGTCATAGTCGCCGCGCGCGGCGAGCGCATCGGCTTCGGAGAGCAGGATCTGAGCCGCGCCGGCATCCGGGCGCCATTCCTCCTGCGCCTCCGCCTCCTTGCTCACGCGCCGCCACGGCAGCCGCCAGGCGATGCCCTTCGCCTCGAGCACGAGCAGGAACACGATGATTGCGACGCCGATGATCACCGCGCCCCAGAACAGATAGATCATGTAAGGGCCTAGCTTTGCCAGGGCTTCCAGAAAAGGCTTCAGCCATTCCGGCGGCTCCGGCCGCACCAGCCCCGGCAGGTCAAACTGGATCGAATCGTCAGCCAGCAGCTGCTTGTGCATCTTGGCCAGCCATTCGGCGTCCGCTGTGGCCGGCTGTGCCGCTGTCACCAACTCGCTCCCCTGCTACCCACGGGTTCGACACTGGCAATACCGCAGGACAATTGCAAGTGATTGGACGCGTCTCGTCAATACTGGCAGATTTGCTTTGGGGCGATAGGCTGGCGTGGAGCGGCCAAGCAGGGGAGGGCGTCATGACTTCAGCCGCGTTGGTACGGCAGGAGAAGTATCAGATCGGCCGAGTGTTCAACAACACTTTCTCCGTGATCGGTCGTAATATTGTACTCTGCGTTGGTCTTGCGGCGCTGTTTTCAGGACTACCGCAACTGGTCACCCAGCTCGTGCGTCTAAATCCCCATCCTGGAAATCCGGCGAATTTCGCCGCGGCTATCACGAACCACAAGCTCGGCTTCATCGTTGGAATTGCGGTCATTGTAATACTCTATCTCGTTCTTGCGGTTCTGTTGCAGTCGAGCCTCGTCCGGGTGGCGATCGAGGACATGAACGGCAAGAAGCCGACTTTCGGCGATTCCATCGCAACAGCGATCCGCTTCCTGTTGCCCACGGTCGCCATAGGTCTGCTTGTAGCGCTCGGCGTTGGCGCGGCCTCGATTGCCTTGCTGGTGCCTGGGATTATCCTCGGGCTCGGCTGGTCGGTGGCAATACCGGTGCTCATTCAGGAGCGCTTGGGCGTTTTCGGCTCGATGTCGCGCAGCCGCGCCCTGACCAAAGGCAGCCGCTGGGCTCTGTTTGGCCTTTTCGTGATCCTGGTCATCATGGGGCTCGTGATTCAATCCATAACCGGAGTGGTCGTTTATCTATTCCATGGCATCGTCGCCGCCGTCGTGGCCGCCATGGTCCAGAGCATCGGCTCGATGGTGGGTTCCGTCGCAGCCGCCGTCAGCTATGTCGAACTGCGCCAGGTCAAGGAAGGCACCGGCGTCGATGAACTGGCGGAGATATTCTCGTAGTCTGGGATGCTGGCGAGGCCGGCCGAAGTGCTGGTGAGCGGCAGCCCCCGCTGAGAGCCTGCCTGTCCTGCAAAATCGCCTTCCTGGCCTCAAATCAGAGCGCGACCGTGAGCTTTTGCTGCAGTCGGCGGTTCTGGCTGACACCGGGAATACCCGAAACAATTGCAAGTCCACTGGACGGGGCCCGCCGTTCTTGGCAGATTTACTTTGAAGTTGCCGAATTGGATTCGGCAGCGGCTCGGGGGAAAGCTATCATGACCACTGCGACATTGGGACGACCAGGCAGATTCGAAATCGGCAGGGTGTTCAACAGCACTTTTGCCGTCATCACGCGCAACATAGGACTCTGCGTCGGGCTTGGGCTTTTGTTTGCCGGCCTGCCGACGCTGCTCATCAGGTTATGGACCCAACCGCAGATGGAAGCGGTGATGAATGGCGATCCGAGTGCCATGGCGGATCCGAACGCGGTGCTGCGCAACTCCTATCTCAGCATCCTCGCGGGATTGATTTCCTTCGTCTTCACGCTGCTGCTCCAGTCGTCGCTGGTGCGGGCAACAGTCGAGGATCTGAACGGAAGGCGGCCATCGTTCGGCGACAGCGTGCAGATTGCCATCCGCTTCCTGTTGCCGACGCTTGCGATCGGCCTGCTCGTCGGCATCGGCTCTGCGCTTGCTATGATCGCGCTGATCGTTCCCGGCATCATCCTGTGGCTCGGCTGGTCGATGTCGGTTCCCGTTCTCATCCAGGAGCGGTTGGGCGTATTCGGCTCGATGTCGCGCAGCCGAGCGCTGACCAAAGGCAATCGCTGGTCGCTGTTCGGCCTCTTCCTCGTCCTGGTCATCATCGCGATGGTCATCCAGTGGGGGATCCTGGTGGTGCTGCTTCTCTTCGGCGGGATCCTCGCCGAACTGGGCGCCGCCGTGGTGCAGGCCGTCGTCTCGATGGTGCTCTCCGTTGCCACCGCGGTCAGCTATGTCGAACTGCGCCAAGTCAAGGAAGGCACCAGCGTCGACGAATTGGCGAAAATCTTCTCTTAGCAACGGCCTGGCCGCCTTCCACTTTGAGGGCGGCCGCCCGCTGTTTCAGCGACAACAGCAGTGGTCTGCCCGCACGCTCGTGCGGCAGAGGCATGACGATGTGATCGGCACGTCCGCCTTGGTCAGCGCCAAAGCAAGTTTCGCCTGCAAGCCCGGCAGCTCCTCGCTCTCGCGGCGCCCCTTCAGGCATTCGACCAGCCCGTGTAGCGCCCAGACATTGTCCGGATGCTGGGCGCAGCGCTGCACGGCGCCGCTGAGGCCCAGATCGTCGCGATCGGTCCTGGGAGGAATCAGGACTCGAGCCAAACCGTCTCGAAATGCTGCTCGAGCGCCTGGTGCTGCTCGCAGCCATGCACGCCCTTGCGGTAGGTGCGGTAGACCGAGCGCCAGTAGGGCTGGATGATGATGCCGGAGTCGCGCAAATTCTGCTCGATCTTGGCCATGATCTCCTTGCGCTGGGCGGCATCCGGGGTCGCAAGTGCTTTATCGAGAAGCTCGTCGAACTCCTTGTTCGAATAAGCGCTTTCGTTCCAGGCCGCGCCCGATTTATAGGCCAGCGCCAGCACCTGGACGCCGAGCGGGCGGCCGAGCCATTCGGTGCAGGAGTAGGGGAACTTGCTCCAGTCGTTCCAGAAGGTGGCAGCCGGCAGCACGGTGCGCTTGATCTTGAGGCCGGCCTCGCGGATCTGGGCGGCGATCGCGTCGGCGGTGCTCTTTTGCCATTCGATGTCGACCGAGATCAGCTCGTATTCGTGGTCGGCCTTGCCGGATTCCGCCAACAGCTTCTTCGCCGCGTCGACATCGCGCTCGGCCGGGCCGATATCGGCGAATTCGGGATGCATCGGTCCGACATGGTGGTTATCGGCGGGCTTGCCCCTGCCGTCGAGGCCGAGCTTCAGCACGGCCGCATTGTCGACGGCAAGCTGGGCGGCACGGCGCACCTTGACGTCGTCATAGGGCGCGTTGCCGACATTGAAGCGCGCGACGATGGTCGAGCCGGTCGCGATCTCGGAATTTTCGAGCCCCATCTGCTCGGTCTGCGACACGGCGTCCGAGGCGGTCTCGTGGTCGGTGTCGATCTCGCCGGATTCGAAAGCCGACAGCATGGCGTTGGGATCGGAGCCGTAGTCGACCCACTTGATGCCGTCGAGATAGAACTCGCCCTTCCACCACTTGTCCTTGCGCTTCACCTCCGCACCGGTCTCGGCGTCCCAACTCACCAACTCGCACGGGCCGGTGGTGATGGCCAAAGCCTTCTTCGGATCGGCATCGCCTTCATAGGAGCGGTGCATGATTAGCGCCGGATAGTCGGCCATGCCGGCGATCAGCGAGATGTCGGACTTTGGCAGGTTGAGCTTGACGGTGTAGTCGTCGACTTTCTGGATGCCGCCGTCGACCGGCTTCTTGGTGTCGGCGTTGACCAGCGCACCCATGCGCGCGGCGACCGAATTGCCGGCGACCGAGGCATCGCACCAGCGGTTGAGGTTGTGGATCACGTCGTCGGCGTTGAAAGTGTCGCCGTTCGACCAGGTGATGCCTTTGCGCACGTGAAGCGTGATCGTCTTGGCGTCGTCGCTGGTCTCCCAGTTTTCGAGCAGCCAGGGCTCGAAGGTGAAGTCGGTTTTCCAGCGCACCAGATATTCGTTGCAGTGACGCGCGACATTCGACATCTCGACGCCATCGAAAGTGCGCGGATCCTTGAAGCCCTTCACGTTCATGGCGACGCGCAGGACCCCGCCGCGCTTCGGCTCCTCGGCCCGAGCGGGCGAGGGAGTAAGGCCGCCCAGCGCCAGCGCGCCGGCGGCGCTGACGCCCAAGCCGGCCATAAGCGCCAGATACTCGCGCCGGCTGATCGCGCCCTTCTTGAAATCACCCGCGGTCGGCTTTGCCCGCGGGTGCAGTTTTCTGTCGGTCAGCATGAATTTCATTGTCGTTCCCTCTATTGTTGGTG
>NZ_RZSN01000088.1:0-23743 GCF_003997315.1 Mesorhizobium sp. M1A.F.Ca.IN.020.04.1.1 | reverse complement strand
GTGCTGGTCTGCTGCGCGCTCGGCTTCCAGCGCAGCGCCACCGTCATCGCCGGATGGCTCGTCGCGAGCGGCCGCTCGCACACGCCATCCCACGCGCGCAAGCAGCTCGCCGCGTCCGGACGACCAGTGCATCTTCAGATCGGACTGGACGAGCCGGCATGACGGACGAGGCCTACCAGCGGCGGACAGCCGCCTTTGCCGCCATGCTGATCAAGCACGCCGCATGGCTGGCCGCGATCGTGCTCGTCTGCGACGGCTTCGCGCCTTTGGTCGCCTCGGCGCGCGGCGCGCTCCAGGCGCCGATCGCGGTGCTGGCGCTGCTGGTTGCGGCGGCAAGCGCCGTCGTGGTGCTTGGGTTTTCGGCGCTTCTCGCCTTCGACGCGCTGCTATTCCGGCTGATGGCGAGCCATGACAATGAGCGTTCGGGATGCGCCGCGGTCGACGACGTCCTGGCGCGCATGCGGCTCAAGCCTGTCTCCTCGTCTCCGCGCCCGCTCGAGGACCGCATCGCCGGAACGCGCCGCCTGCTTGCCCGGCAGCGCATCGCCTTCGCGATCTTCATCATCGCGTTCCTGACAGCCGGATTCTGGATGCCGGGATGAACAAGCTGTCGCTCCGGACCTTCACGCTGCTGCAGACGGCGACCTCGGTCGGCCTGTCGGCGCTGGCGCGGGCGGTGACCGGCGTGCGTCCGATCTGGAGCGGCTGCCAGCCATCGGACCGGCAGCGCATCTATTTCGCCAACCACACCAGCCATGGCGATTTCATCCTTTTGTCGGCCTGCTTCAGCGAAAGAGAACGCGCCACCACACATGCGGTCGCCGCCGCCGAATATTGGCGAAAGTCGCGGCTGCGCCGCTTCATCGCCGAGGACATGCTGTCCTCCGTGCTGATCAGCCGGCAGTGGACGAGGCCGGACGAGAACCCGATCTCCGTCATGCTTTCCGTCCTCGACCGAGGCCATTCGCTGATCATCTTCCCGGAAGGCACGCGCAACATGAGCGACGAGCTGCTGCCGTTCCGCTCCGGGCTCTACAATCTGTCGATGGCGCGGCCGGAAGTGGAGCTGATCCCGTGCTGGATCGAGAACATGTCGCGCGTGTTGCCCAAGGGCCAGTTCCTGCCGGTGCCGCTGCTTTGCCGCGTCGTCTTCGGTGCGCCGGTGGCGGTGGCGCCGGGCGAGGAACGCCGCGCCTTCCTCGAACGCGCCCGGGCCGAACTTCTGGCGCTCAATCCGCGCCCTGATCGAGACGAATGATGCGCCACGAAATCAGCATCCTGATCATCGGCCTTTTCGTGGTGCTGACCACCGCCAGCGCCACCGCCGCCGTGCTGTCGGCGCGCGCGCCGAAGCCGCTCAGCGCGACGCTCACCAACCTCACCCAGCGCATCAATGCCTGGTGGGTGATGGTGGCGCTGATGACGGTCGCCTTCTTCTTCGGCCGCTACGGCATGACCATCCTGTTCGCGCTGATCTCGTTCGCGGCGCTGCGCGAGTTCGTGACCTTGACGCACAGCCGCCGCAGCGACCATTGGGTTCTGCTCGGCATGTTCGGCATCGTCATTCCGTTCCAGTACTGGCTGGTGTGGACGGCCTGGTACGGGCTGTTCGTGATCTTCATCCCGGTCTACTGCTTCCTGCTGATGCCGGCGATCACGGCGCTGCACGGCGATACCGAGCGCTTCCTGGAGCGCGTCTCGGCGCAGCAATGGGCGATCATGATCGCGGTCTATTGCGTAAGCCACGTCCCTGCGCTGCTGACGCTGAACGTGCCCGGCTTCGAGGGCCGCAACCTGCTGCTCGTCGCCTTCCTGATCATCGTCGTGCAGGGCAGCGACGTGCTGCAGTACATCTTCGGCAAGCTGTTCGGAAAGCACCGCTTCTCGCCAAAGGTCTCGCCGTCGAAGACCTGGGAGGGGCTGATCGGCGGGCTCGTCGCCTCGAGCCTGCTCGGCGCGCTGCTCGCCTTCATCACGCCGTTCTCGCCATTGCAGGCCTCGGCCGTCGCCTTCGTCGCCTGCACGATGGGATTCCTCGGCGGGCTGGTCGCTTCCGCAATCAAGCGCGACCAGGGCGTGAAGGATTGGGGGCATCTGATCGAGGGCCATGGCGGCATGCTCGACCGCACCGACAGCCTGGTCTTCGCCGCGCCGATCTTCTTCCACCTGGTGCGCTATTTCTGGACGGTTTGAGCGTCGGCATCGGCGTCTCCCCTGCGCAATTCCAAGGTCGCCTCACCCAAACATCGGAAAATTTTCAGAAACCGTTCGGGATTTCCGGAGCCGGAAGCGCCAAGAAGATCGGGCTGGCGAAAAGACAGGCCGCAAAGCCCGATCTCCCTCTCCAGCCAACTGATTTCCCGGTCGCCGCATCCTCCCAGCGCGGCCGCAACCTTGGTCATGGAGACAACATGATTGCACTTTTTCATAACAGGCCGCTGCGGCGCCGCCTTGTCGCCGGATCGATCGCCGTTCTTGCCTGCGGCGGCGCCATGGTCTGGCACGGCGCCAGAAGCGAGGCCTCGAACGTGAAGCCCGCCGCAGCCGAGACAAAGCTTGTCAAGGCCATCGCGGCCGTCCCGATGCTCAGCGCCGATACCCGCATCGCCATCGGCGAGATCCGGCCGAGGCTAGAAAGCGACCTCGGCTTCCGCGTGTCGGGCAAGCTGCTCGAACGTGTCGCCGAGATCGGTTCGACGGTGAAGAAAGGCGAGGTGCTGGCCCGCATCGAAGACCAGGACTATCGCAACCGGCTCGCCAGCGCCGAGGCCGATGTCGCGGCGGCACAGGCCGTGCTTGTCGAAGCAAAAGCTGCGGAGGCCCGGATCGGTGCGCTGCTCGGCAAGGGTTTTACCACCCGAGCCAATTATGACGCGACACTGAAGAATCTGCGTTCGGCGCAGGCCAAGCTCAAGTCGGCGAACATCGCCTTCGAGATGGCCAAGGACCAACTCGGCTATACCGAGCTGCATGCGGAATTCGACGGCATCGTCACCGCCACCGGTGCCGAAGCCGGCCAGTCGGTCAATGTCGGACAGATGGTGGCGCGGGTTGCCGATCCGGAGAGCCGCGACGCCGTGTTCTCGATCGCCGAAGCGGTCTTCGCCAACGCACCCGATACCAAGCACCCGCCAAAAGTGACTGTCTCGCTGCTCAGCAATCCGGCGATCACCGCGGTCGGCAGCATCCGCGAGATCGCGCCTATGGCCGACGCCGCGACCCGCACCTTCCAGGTAAAGGTCTCGATCGAGAATGCGCCCAACGAGATGCGCTTCGGCGCAAGTGTTTCCGGCCGCGCCGAGATGGGCGGCGCGCCGGTCATGGTGCTGCCGGGCAGCGCGCTGTTCGACAAGGACGGCAAGCCGGCCGTGTGGGTCGTGTCCGCCTCGTCGGCGGTGGAGCTCAAGCCGGTCACGGTTGCCCGCTATGAGACCGACCGTGTCGTGGTCAGCGGCGGCCTCGCCAAGGGCGATCTGGTCGTCACCGCCGGCGTGAACCGGCTGCGGGAACGCGAAAAAGTGCGTATCGTTGAAGGAGAGGAAAAATGACCATGTCCAAGACAAAGGTCCTGATCGCCGGCGCCGGCCCGACCGGGCTGACGCTCGCTCTCTGGCTGACCAGGCTCGGGGTCCCGGTCCGCATCTTCGACAAGGCCACCGGTCCGGGCGAAACCTCGCGCGCGCTCGCCGTCCAGGCGCGCACGCTGGAGTTCCATCGCCAGATCGGCATCGTCGAGGACATCCTTGCCGAGGGCATCCGGCTGGAACGGCTTACGTTGCATACGCCGGCCGGCGTCGCAGCGCGGCTGCCGCTTTCCGATTTCGGCCGCGGCATCAGCCCCTACTCCTTCGCCTTCGCGCTGCCGCAGGATATCCATGAACGCGTGCTGATCACGCATCTGGAACGCGCCGGCGTCGAGGTCGAGCGCGGTACGGAGCTCGTTGCCTTCCAGGACAAGGGTGACGCGGTCATCGCGACGCTTTCGCGGAACGGCAAGACCGAGACCGTCAGCGCAGCCTATCTTGCCGGTTGCGACGGCGCCCGCAGCACGGTGCGCCATGGGCTGAACATCGGCTTTCCGGGCGGTACCTACGAGCAGGCCTTCTACGTCGCCGACGTGAAGGGCACGGGCAACGTCACCCGCAATGGCATGGACACGACCATCAGCACCTATGGCTTCGCCATCGTGATGCCGGTCCGGCAGTCGGGCTCGCTGCGCCTCATTGGCATCGTGCCGAAGGCGCATGAGGCCGACGAGACGATCAGCTTCGAGGCGATCCGCGCCGATGTCGAGCGCGACACCGGCGTCACGGTCGAGGAGGTCAACTGGTTCTCGACCTATCGCGTCCATCATCGCGTCGCCGAGCGCTTCCGCGCCGGCCGCGTGTTCCTCGTCGGCGATGCCGGACACATCCATAGCCCGGCCGGCGGCCAGGGCATGAACACCGGCATGGGCGATGCTGTGAACCTCGCGTGGAAGCTAGGCGCCGTGGTGCAGGGCCGTGCCGATCCGCGCCTGCTCGACAGCTACGAGCCGGAGCGCATCGCCTTTGCCCACAAGCTGATCGAAAGCACCGACAAGGTGTTCCGCTTCATCACCAACCGCTCGCGACTGGTCGGCCTGTTCCGGCGTTACGTGATGCCGAAGGTCATGAACATCGGGCTCCACACATCGTTCGGGTCGCGCGCATTCTTCGGCGTGATCTCGCAGACGGCGATCGAGTACCGCGCCGGGCCGATCAGCTCGGGCATGGCGGGCAAGGTCAGCGGCGGCGACCGCCTGCCGTATGTCGCCGGCAACGTCATGGGCGCGGGCGGCGACAATTTCGAGCCGCTGCGCTCGCTCGACTGGCAGGTCCATGTCTATGGCGAGGTCAATTGCGATTTTCGGGCGATGCTCGCACCGACAGGAATTGCAGTGCATGCGTTCGCCTGGACAGACGCAGCCGGGAAGGCCGGCCTGCAGCGAGACGCAGCCTATCTGGTGAGGCCGGACGGCCATGTCGCGCTCGCCTCGCCAGTCCAGGAGGCAGCCGCCTTTCAGCGCTATCTCGCGGGCCTCGCCATCAGGCCGAGAACCGCCGAGCGCGCGCCTTACCGTGTGCCGGGCACCATGCACAGCCTGGCCTGAATTGCGACAGTGCCCGCCAAGCGGCGGGCGCTGACCGAACCCAAACCGTCATTTGTTTTGGCCAGCCGGCAGGCGCCGGCGGAGCGCGCTTGCGCGCGCCCTGAAAAGGAACCACATCATGACCAGCTTCAATCTTTCCGAATGGGCGCTTCGGCACCGCAGCTTCATTGTCTACCTGATGATAGCGGCCGCCCTTGCCGGCCTCTACGCCTATGGCGGCCTCGGCCGCGAAGAGGACCCGCCCTTCACCATCAAGACCATGGTGGTGAAGACGATGTGGCCGGGCGCCAGCACCAGCGACACGGTGGAGCAGATCACCGATCGCATTGAGAAGAAGCTCGAGGAGTTGCCGGACCTCGACTACGTCAAGAGCTACACCAAGCCCGGCGAATCCGTCGTCTTCGTCAACCTCAAGGACACGGTGGCCGCCGACCAGGTGCAGCCGCTCTGGTACCAGGTGCGCAAGAAGCTCGACGACATCAAGCCGACGCTGCCGTCCGGCGTGCAGGGGCCGTTCTACAATGACGAGTTCGGCGACACCTATTCGCTGATCTACGCGCTCACCTCCGACAGCCTCAGCCATCGCGAGTTGAAGGATCTCGGCACCAGCCTGCGCGCCGGGCTGCTGACGGTGAAGGACGTCGCCAAGGTCGACCTCATCGGCCAGCAGGACGAGAAGATCTATCTCGAATTCTCGACGCAGAAGGTGGCGGCGCTCGGCCTCGATGTCGGCACGCTGTCGCAGGCGCTGCAGGCACAGAACGCGCTGACGCCGAGCGGCACGGTCGATGCCGGCCCGGAGCGCATCGCCATCCGCGTCTCCGGCAGCTTCACCTCCGAGGAAAGCCTCAAGGCCATCAACTTCTACGCCAACGGCCATTACTTCCGGCTGGGCGACGTCGCCGAGGTCAAGCGCGCCTATTCCGACCCGCCGCAGCCGACGTTCCGCTTCAACGGCAAGCCTGCGGTCGGCATCGCCATCTCGATGACTTCGGGCGGCGACGCGCTGGCGCTGGGCGAGACCGTCAAGGAGAAGATGCATGAGATGCAGGCCGAGCTGCCGCTCGGCGCCGAGCTCGGCCTGGTCGCCGACCAGTCGCATGTGGTGGAAGAATCCGTCGGCGAGTTCACCAAGAGCCTCGGCGAGGCGATCGCCATCGTGCTCGCCGTCTCGCTGCTGGCGCTCGGCTGGCGTCCCGGCGTCGTCGTGGCGGTCGCCATCCCGCTGGTGCTGGCGATCACCTTCGTCACCATGGAGTATTTCGGCATCTCGCTGCAGCGCATCTCGCTCGGCGCGCTGATCATCGCGCTCGGCCTGCTGGTCGACGATGCGATGATCGCGGTCGAGATGATGATCTCGCGCATGGAGGAAGGCTACGACAAGATCTCGGCCGCCACCTATGCCTACACCTCCACCGCCTTCCCAATGCTCACCGGGACGCTGGTGACGATCGCCGGCTTCGTGCCGGTCGGCTTCGCCAAGAGCGGCGCCGGGGAATACTGCTTCTCGCTGTTCGCTGTAGTGGCGATCGCGCTCGTCGTCTCCTGGGTGGTCGCGGTGCTGTTCACACCGCTCACCGGCGTCTTCCTGCTGCCCGATCGCATCAAGGGTCATGGTGGCAGCCATCAGCCCTCGCGCATCGGCCGCGGTTTCCAGGCGCTGCTCGAGATGGCGATGCGGGCGAAGTGGCTGGTGCTGTCGGCGACGGCCGGACTGTTCGCGCTCTCCGTCGTTGCGATGGGTTTCGTCGGCCAGGAGTTCTTCCCGAAGTCCGACCGGCCCGAGGTCATGCTGGACCTCACTTTGCCGCGCACCGCTTCGATCAAGTCGACGGATGCCGTGGTCGAGCGCGTCGAGAAGCTACTCGCCGCCGATCCAGATATCGACCACTGGAGCTTCTATGTCGGCCAGGGCGCGGTGCGCTTCTACCTGCCGCTCGACGCACAGCTCGCCAACGACTTCTTCGCCCAGGCGGTGGTCGTTACCAAGGGCCACGCCGTGCGCCAGGCGGTGATCGACCGGCTGGAGAAGCAGCTGTCGACCGGCTTCGACGACGTCATGGCGCGCGTCACGCCGCTGGAGCTCGGCCCGCCGGTCGGCTGGCCGCTGAAGTTCCGCGTCAGCGGTCCGGATCCGGACAAGACGCGCAGCCTGGCGCAGCAGTTCGCGCAGGTGCTGGGCAGCGACGCCTCGGTGCGCAACATCAACTACGACTGGAACGAGCCGGCCAAGGTCATCAAGGTCGATGTCGACCAGGACCGGGCGCGCGCGCTGGGCATCTCCTCGCAGCAGCTGTCGGAGACGATCAACGCGGTGCTCTCCGGCTCGAAGATCACCCAGATGCGCGACGACATCTACCTCGTCGACATCGTTGCCCGCGCGGTGGAAACCGAACGCGCCAGCATCGACACGCTGCGCGGCCTGACGATCAGCGCCTCCGGCGGACGGCGGGTGCCGCTCGAGCAGGTGGCGAAGCTCACCTACCAGACCGAGCCGCCGCTGATCTGGCGCCGCGGCCGGCTGCCGACCGTGACCGTCCAGGCCGATGTCGCGCCGGGCGAAAATGCCACGCTGGTCACGCGGCGGCTGGAGAGCGCCATCGCCGCCTTCAAGG
Source organism: Mesorhizobium sp. M1A.F.Ca.IN.020.04.1.1 (assembly GCF_003997315.1). NCBI lineage: Bacteria > Pseudomonadati > Pseudomonadota > Alphaproteobacteria > Hyphomicrobiales > Phyllobacteriaceae > Mesorhizobium > Mesorhizobium sp. M1A.F.Ca.IN.020.04.1.1. Next base: position 15,997 of record NZ_RZSN01000088.1, on the reverse strand, counting down.
CGGAACTGCCGGCGCGCTACAGCGTCGAGCAGGGCGGCGTGATCGAGGACAGCGCCAAGGCCCAGGCCTCGATCTTCGTGGTGTTCCCGCTGATGCTGTTCATCATGGCCACCGTCCTGATGGTGCAGCTGATGAGCTTCCAGCGCCTGGTGCTGGTGCTGCTCACCGCTCCGCTTGCGATCATCGGCGTCGCCGGCGCGCTGCTCTTGTCGGGCGCTCCGATGGGCTTCGTCGCGATCCTCGGCGTGATGTCGCTGATCGGCATGGTGATCCGCAACTCGGTGATCCTGATCGCGCAGATCGACCAGCACATCGCCGCTGGCGAGGAACCATGGGCAGCGGTGATCAGCGCCACCACGCATCGGTTGCGGCCGATCCTGCTCACGGCGGCGGCCGCCATCCTCGGCATGATCCCGATCGCGCCGACGGTGTTCTGGGGGCCGATGGCCTATGCGGTGATGGGCGGCCTCTTGGTGGCGACCGTGCTGACGCTGGTTTTCCTGCCGACGCTCTACGTCACCTGGTTCGGCATCAAGGCGCCGGCTGAGAGCACCCCCGCGGCCGAACCGACCGCGGCCGCAGCCGAGCCCCAGCCGCTGGTGGCCTGAGCGGCGCCCTCCCAGCAGCCACGGCGGCCAACGCCGCCGTGGCGACCTTTATCACCCAAAACGGAAAGGAACGATCATGACACCCTTCTTTGGAAATCTTCTCGTTCGCGTGAATGCCGGCTTCCTGGTCCTTGCTTCCGCAGGCGGGCTCGCCACCGACATTGCCGGCTCGTTCTTCGGGCGCGGGGCTGAAGCCGTGCTGCTCAACAACGCACCCGGCACCGGCATCGGCTTCATCGAGGCGCACGGGCTGGCCCTGATCATCGGCGTGACGCTCTGGCGCATCGCCTACTCCCGCAACTGGCACGCCGTGCTGGCTGCCGTGCATGTGCTGCTCGGAACGGCCAACCTTCTGTTCTGGCAGTTCTTCATCGCCGCCGACGTGCTCGTCGTCGGCTACGTAACAACCGCGGCGCACTGGCTGTTCGTGGTTGCTCACCTGGCGGCGCTGACGGGTTCGACCCGGCTGGCCGCTTCATCCTCCCACTAGAACTGAACACCAACCTCAGGAGAAACGAAAATGCCTGTGAAATCTTTTAGGAAAATGCGCTCGGCCGCTGCGTTGCTCGCCATCGGCCTCGCCGCCGTCGAGATTGTCGGCACGGCCGTGCCGGCCCTGTCGCTGGTCGGTACCGCCGAAGCCCGCATCGGGGCGCCCTGGACACCGCACAGCGCCGCGGGCGTCGCCCGGCGCGCCACGACATGGCGTGTGCTGAGGCACACCACCGCCTGGGTCGCCACACTGCCGGCAGGCTGCGTTCGCACCAAGGTCAACGGCTTCGACGTCTGGCGCTGCGGCCGGACCTACTACCGGCCCTATCAAGGCCGCTACATCGTGGTCGTCGTCGATTGAGGCGGCTCGGGCACAGCCCAAAGCGCGTCGCGCTGAAACGGATTCGGGCGACGCGCTTAAGTTTTTGTTTTGATATCCCAGAACCGCTGCACACTTCCGGGGCGACATGCATTTAGCCGAGGGCAAGCCTGACGCCTTCGCAGAGATGCTCGGCATCGGCCGGATTTTCGAACGGCACGCCGTGCAGCGCATAGTCGAGCGGCGAGAAGGACGGGCCGTCCTCGATGAGGGCGATCTGCCGCCGCGCCTTTTCCCTGTCGCCCATCTGGGCATAGCAGGCAGCCAGCCTCGTCCTGATCCAGGGCGCCGGCCGCGTCGCGAGCTCCAGCGCTTCCGCCGCCTGCCGATATTCGCCCATCATGTAGAGCGCCAGGGCGCGGTCGAACTGGTACCAGTGCGGATGCAGCGGATCGATGCGAATGCCGCGCGCCAGCCAGGTCAGCGCTTCGAGCGGCCGGCCGCGCATGGTGAGCAGCATGCCCATCTGCTCGATGCTGTCGGCGTCGTACGGGTTGAGCTGCAAGGCGATGCGCATGTGATGCTCGGCCGCCTCGTGATCGCGCATATAGAGGCGGATCAGCGACTGCACGCGGTGGCCGGTCGGCTGGTCGGGCGACAGGGCCAGCCCTTTGTCGGCAAGGTCGCGCGCATTTTCCAGGACAGCATCGCTGGCGCGCCCGAACTCGCCGTCCAGGGAGCGCGCCAAAGCGAGATAAGAATAGGCAAGCCCGTAATTCGGATCTTTTGCGATCGCCGCCTCGAACAAGGCCTCGGCGCCGCGTTGGTCGGTCTGAGCGGGATCGCGCAGCAGCGCGAAGCCGCGCAGCAGGAGCTCGTACGCGGCAAGGCTGGTCACCGGCTTGCGCGAGGCCTGCTCGAGGCCGGCGTTGGTGACCCGCGTGACCAGGCGGCTGACGATCTGCTCGACGATGTCGCGCTCGATCGCGAACAGGCCGGCGCCCTGTGACTGGTAGCGGTCGCCCCAGAGCTGGCTGGCGCTCGCGATGTCGACGAGGCTGACGGCCACTACGACATGCTCGCCCTGGCGGCGCAGCGAGCCCTCCACCAGATAATCGGCGCCGATGCGAGCGCGGATCTGCGGCCACTCCGCGCGGCCGAAAGAGGCGAAGGAAAAACTTGAATTGCGCGCCAGCACCGTCACGGTGCCAAAGCGCGCCACGCCGTTGATGAGATCCTCGGCAAAGCCGTCGACCATCGCCTCGTCGGCCGGATCGCCGCTCTCGTTGCGGAAGCGCACCACCGCCACGATCGGCTGGCTGCTGATCTCGGGCGCCGCTTCGGCTTCCGCGGCAAGCATATAGCCGCGCTTGGAGACGGTGCGCACCATGTCCTCGCCCAGCACCTTGCGGATCTCGCGCACCGACTGGGTGAGCGAATCCTCGGTGACATAGACGCCGGGCCAGACGACATCCATCAGCTCCGACTTCGGCACGACGCGGCCCATATTGCGGGCGAGATGCGAAAGCAGCGCGTAGGCTTTCGGCCGCAGGAACAGCGGCTCGTTGATGCCGCGCAGCGTTCCCTTGGCGAGGTCGAGCGTGAACCCGCCAAATCGGAACACCTGATCGGCCGTCGCCGTCGTCATCGGGACACCCCTTCGCGCGTGCCGTTAATGCCAAGTCGATTCCACTCGACCCGGCATGCGCGTCGCTATTATTGCTCACTGCGCAATTTCGATCAAACTGCCTGTCGGAGCGCCGACTAGTGTGGCCGCGCCAAATGCGAGGAGCCGTATGAACCCGACCGAGAAAGCGCTGTGGTTTGTCGAAAGCCATCTGCCGGATGCGATTTCGCTCGACGATGTCGCGGCAAGCAGCGGCGTGTCGCGCTTCCATGTGACGCGCGCCTTCGGCGCCGCCACCGGGCGGTCGGTCATGGGCTATATGCGGGCGCGGCGGCTCAGCGAAGCGGCGCGCAAGCTCGCGGGCGGCGCGAGCGATATCCTGGCGGTCGCGCTCGATGCCGCCTACGGCTCGCATGAGGCTTTCACGCGGGCCTTCCGCGACCAGTTCGGCACCACGCCGGAACTGGTGCGCGCTGGAGGCTCGACCCAAAACCTCGACCTCGTGGAGCCCATCCTCATGGACAGTTCGCTTCTCACCGCGCTCGAGCCGCCGCTCTTCGAGACCAGCCGGGCGTTTCTCATCGCCGGGCTCGGCGAGCGCTACAGCTGCGAGACCAGCGCCGGCATCCCAATGCTGTGGCAGCGCTTCGGACCCTATATCGGCAACATTCCCCGCGAGGTGCCCGGCGTCGCCTACGGCGTTTGCACCAATGCCGACGATGCCGGCAATTTCGACTATGTCGCCGGCGTCGAGGTGTCGGAGTTCTCCGATCTGCCGAAGGATTTTTGCCGGGTTCGAGTGCCGGCGCAGAAATACGCCGTGTTTGCGCATCGCGAGCACATCTCGACCATCCGACGCACGGTCAATACCATCTGGAACAGGTGGCTGCCTGCATCCGGGCATGAGATCGCCGACGCCCCGGACTTCGAGCGTTACGGCCCCGAATTCGATCCGCGCAGCGGCAATGGCGGGCTGGAGATCTGGGTGCCGATCAAAGGTTGAGACGCCTTCCTCCTTCTCCCCTTGCGGGAGAAGGTCTCGCCGAAGGCGATGGATGAGGAGTGTTCCAGCGGAGTGAGACGCCGGCGTTCCCTGGAACACCCCTCATCCGTCTCGGCGCTGCGCGCCGATCCACCTTCTCCCACAAGGGGAGAAGGAAAAGGCGCTACAGTTCCAAATTCCACGTCTGGCCGACCAAATCCTTGCCGAAGGAATGGTGGCGCTCTTCCTCGGCCAGCTTGAAGCCCGCCGCCTGGTAGATGCGGCGGGCCGAGCCAAGAATGTCGTTCGTCCACAGCGTCAGCGTCTTGTAGCCCTTGGCGCGCGAGAACGCGATGCACTCGTCTACCAGCCGTCGGCCGATGCCGAGGCCGCGCGCCGACGGCTCGACATAGAGCAGCCTGAGCTTCGCCACCTTGGGCGACTTGCGCATGACGAAAACCGAGCCGACCACCTCGCCTTCGCGCTCGGCGATCCAGCTGCTCTCCCATTGCGGAACGAAGTTCTTGACGAACTCGCCGAGGATCTCGGCAACCAGCGCCTCATAGGTTTCGTCCCAGCCATAGTCCTGCGCGTAGATGAGGCCCTGGCGATGCGTGATCCAGCCGATGTCGCCGACCTGCAGCGGCCGCAGGATATAAGGCACTTTGGGTTGGGGTTTGTCGCCGAGCAGGTCCTGCACCGTGCGCATCGCCTTGACCAGCCGCTCCTGATCGGTCGGCGCCAGGCGATCGAGCAGCGCGCGCACCTGGTCGTGCGAATCCTGGTCGAGCGGCGCGAACGCCTCCCTGCCCGCGGGCGTCAGCGCGATCGAGGACCGCCGCGCGTCGGCCTCCGTGGCGGCTCGTTCGACCAGGCCGCGCTCCTCGAATTTTTTCAGCAGCCGGCTGACATAGCCGGGGTCGAGACCAAGGTCGCGCACCAGGTCGCTGGCGACCAGCCCGTCGCGATGGGCAAGCTCGTAAAGCACGCGCGCCTCGGTCAGCGAGAACGGGCTCTTCAGGAGGCCTTCGTCGAGCAGGCCGATCTGGCGGGTGTAGAAGCGGTTGAAGGCGCGCACGGCATCGATGCGCTTGTTGCCGGGGTGATCGTGGATGGTCATGGGGAGTTCCTCCTGTCGCGGACAGGATCGACCAATTAGTTGACTTAGTCAAATAAATTTAGGCCGACGGGACAGAGGGGGCGCGAAGGATCGCGACGAAGACAGTTGGGGCGCCCGTTACCCCATCGGCAGTACCGGCCAGGACTCGACGATGCGCCCACCGGCAAACACCGCGAGCGAGCCGAAATGCTGCAGCACCGCCTCGCTCTGCGTCGGCCGCAGGAAGGCGTAGTCACCGGGCTTCACCTCCGCGCCCGCCGGCAGCCCCATGAATTGCTGGTTGGAAGAGAGCCCGATCAGGCCGTTCGGCTTCATGCCTGCGGGGAACACCGGTTCGGCCATCCACTTGCCGCCATAGAGATAGCAGGCCTTCTTCGGGAAGAGGCCGAGCGCCTGCAGCGTGCGGGAGATAGCCGCCGGGCCGGGGAGCACCGGATCGAGCGCCTTCAGAATCGGCGTCGCAATGAGAGCGGCCGGCCGGAAGCCGTCGAGGCCGGGCGTATCGAAATCGCTGGGCAGCACGAAGGCCGAGCCGATCGACACTTCGTTGGCCACGCCGCCGCCATGCAGCAGCGCCGTCTTGGAACCGCCGATGTTGAGGATGCGGCGCTGGTCCGCATCGAGGGCCGCGACGAACTCGGCAGCCTTCGCCGCGGCCTTTTTCAGCGCGCCGGCCGCGCCGCCGAACAGCCCGGGAATTTCCGGCGCATGCGCCTCATAGGCCATGATGCCTTCGCAGCGCAGGCCCTTCGGTATGGCCAGCGCCCCGATCTCGGCAGGACCGGAAAAGCCGCCGCGATGCAGACCGACATCGACCTCGAAAGCGAAGCGCAGTTGGGTACCGAACGCTGCGGCGAGCGCACCGTATTCGGACAGGCGCTCCGGCGTGTCGATCAGCCAGCAGACGCGCGACCACCCGCCGGCGTCGCCTCTAGCCAGCGCCGCTTTCGCCGCACCTACCGGCATCGGCTTGCCATAGAGGAGATCGCCCGCGGGAAAGGCGTCGAGCACCGCCTGCGTCACCGGCGGATGGAAGGTCATGAAGCGGCCGGTTTCGAGCGACTTGGAGATATGCGAAAGCAGCGGCAGGCAAGGCAGCGACTTGTCGACCAACCGCACGGCAAGACCCGGCGCCAGCCTCTGCTTCACCAGCGCGATGTTGGCGTCCAGCCGGTCGCGGTCGAGCACCAGGCAGGGCCGAAAGATTTCGGCGGCCTTGAGCGCCTTCGACAGCTCGGCGAAATAGGCGCTCATTGTTGGATGCCGAACAGGCCGGCCATATAGGGCGACACGAAGCGGTTCTCGGGATCGATGTCGCGGCGCACCGCCATTGCGTCGTCCCAGCGCGGATAGAGTTTCTTGAAATCCGCCGCCGTCAAGCTGTGCATCTTCCCCCAATGCGGCCGCCCGCCATATTTGCGGAAGATCGGCTCGGCCGCGCGCATGAAGGGCAGCGGATCGTTCGCCGCGTCGTGATGGATGGCGATCGAGCAGGTCAGCCTCTGGTGGAAGGGCGAGAGCCAGAATTCGTCCGGGGCCACCGAACGCACTTCCATCGGGAAATAGACTTCCGGGAAGTGCTTTTCGGTCAGCGCGATGATCTCGGCCAGCGCCCGGGGACCGTCCCCGTAAGGCAGGTGGTACTCCATCTCGTTGAATTTGGTGCGACGGTCGCTGGCGTAGACGTTGAGCCAGTCCTGCACATAATCCTCGGCCGGCACCTTCTTGACCGCACCCTTGATCAGCGCCCGCCGGAGCGCCGGCAGCCGGCGCAGCACGGTGCGCAGCTTGCGCAACGTCGCCAGGCCCTCCTCGTCATCCTCGGTCGGCCGCGACGTCGGCGTTGCGTCGCTGAGATCGCTGGCGATGAACTGCGCATAGCCGGAAAACGGGATGTAATAGAACTCTGCCGAACGGTGTGCGCCCATCATCGTCTCGAAGTCGCGCAGCATTTCGCCGATCGGTAACACCCATTTGCGGCGCCGCAGCCGGTAGGTCGGGATGTTGTTCATCGTCACTTCGGTGAGCACGCCGAAAGCGCCGAGCGCGACGCCGGTGGCATGGATCATATCCTGGTCGCCCGCCCGGCTGTATTCGCGCAGCTTGCCTTGCCCGTCGACGAACTGCACCGTCTCGAGCTGCGTATGATAGGCGCCGAGCGTCGGGCCGGAACCGTGCGTCGCGGTGCCCAGCGCGCCGCCGATCGCTTGCTTGTCGATGTCGCCCATATTGGGCAGGCCCTGGCCTATGTCCTGCAGGATGTGCATCAGTGCGCCAAGCCTTGTCCCCGCCCTCAGGCGTGCCCGATTGGCTGCGGCGTCATGCGAAACCAGCCCCTCGATCTTCGCCAGCGAGATGATGGTGCCGTCGGACTGCACCAGCGGCGTGAAGGAATGGCCGGCGCCGGCGACGCGCAGCGGACCGGGCGCGGAACGCACCAGATCGGCCAGTTCGCCGACATCGGCTGGCGTGGCGATCAGCTTCGGCGCGGCGTTCACGAAACCCGACCAGTTGCTCCAGGCGCTTGCCATCGTCACCTCCCGCTCAGGCTGGAACGCGGCGGCGCGCAACCAACACGAAGACGCCGAGCAGCGCCACGCTGGCCAACGCGCTTGCCGCGGCGAATTCCGGCACCGGCCGGAAATTTTGGCCGTCGATCAGCAGCGAGGCGGCCACCGGGCCGATGGCGAGGCCGAAGAGCTGCGCCGCCGGCACAAGCAGTACCGCGTTGCGCGTCTCGTCGGCGGCGATCGCCAGCCGGATCTGGTAGGGCACGATGAAGAGCAGGATGAAGCCCATCACCATCGCCACCGACCAGAAGACCAAAAGCCCAGGGCCGGAAGCGAGCAGCACCGAGCTGATCGTCGCGATGGCGCCGATGACGGTGATGGCGAAGCGGTAGTCGATGCGCGCTTCGAAGACGGTGGCGGTCATGGCGCCCATGACCTGCGCGGCGAGGCTTGCCGAGACCATCAGGCCGACGGTGCGGCCGTCTATGCCGAACTCGGCGCCGAGCGGCTCCAGAAATGCCCAGACGGCGCCGAAGAACATGAAGTAGCAGAAGATCGACAGCAGCGCCGTGATCGCCGGCAAGGTGAGCACATTGGCAAAATGCTCGTCCTTCGGCAGGTCGGCGTAGTCGTCCGGCACGATCCACGCGACGACGAGCGACAACAGGCAGACAACGCCAAGCGCGACGAAGCCGCCGGCCGCGCCCGCGGCAGGCACCGCATAAAGCGCGAGCAGCAGCGCCAGCGCGCATTGCGCCAAGGTCTGCAGCGTGACGAAATAGCCGCCGATGCGCTCGGCCCGGCGCGAGCGGGCGATCAATTCGGTCGCCACGGCGACCAAGCCACCCTCAGCAAGCCCGGCGAGCGTGCGCGCCCCGATCAGCGCATTGGAACTCATCGCATAGGCGGTCCAGAAATTGGCGAGCGCCAGCAGCACCAAAAGCGCGGCGCTCTTCCAGCGCATGTTGCGCGCCGGGAGGAGCATCGCCACGATCGCCGAGCCGATGGCGATCGCGATCATCTCGGCGGTGGCGACCAGCGCCAGCTCGTCACCGGTGACATGACCTTCGCTGTAGAGCGCGCCGAGCAGCACCGGCTGCAAGCCCAGGATGAGCAGGCCGACCGAGCCGATCCAGAGCGCCGCGGCGAGTTGCAGGCCGGTCGGGTTGCCGACCAGCCAGTCGCCATTTTCCGCATGCGCGGCATCGGTTGCAGTCACGAGGCGCCCTCCCTTGCAGCCCGGTGAAAAAGCTGACAAGTTGTCAGCATTCACGAAACTGATACTTGATCAGTTTCCTGTCAACCGAGAATCAACGACTGCCCGCGCGAGATGAGGCAAACTAGGCAAACGGCGACGGAACCCAGACGCAGGCCCAAGCAGGAGCGCAGCCGCGAGCGCATCGACGCGATCCTCGCTACGACCATGCGGCTGATCGGCGAGAAGGGCATAGACGCGGTCACGATGAAGGAAGTCGGCGCGCTGGCGGGCGGGCCGATCGCCACGGTCTATCATTATTTTCCAAGCAAGTCGGCGATCTTGGCGATGCTCTACGAGCGTTTCTCGGAGGAGAGCCGGGCTCGCTTCGGCGCGATCATCGCCGATATCCGGGGAGTGGATGACGTGACCGCTGCAGCCGATCGGCTGCTCGACGATTACTACGGCCGTGTCGCGGCGGATCCGGCGATCCAGGATCTGCAGAACGCGATCCAGGCCGACAAGGCGCTGCAGCATCTCGACATCGCCGAGACGCGGCATCAGGCGAAGATGTTCTGCGACCGTGTGGCGCCGATGCTGAAGCCTAAGCAGCGCGAGGCGTTCGGGCGCGTGGTGTTCCTGATCTTTCAGCTCGCCGGCGGCGTCGTGCGGCTAGCGCTGACGCAGGACGAGGCGGAAGGCCGGCGCACGATCGAGGATTACCGGTCGATCATCCACGCGCAGTTGCGGCTGTTTTTGTAGGCATGCCTAACGGTGGTCATCCTCGGGCTTGACCCGAGGATCCATGCCGCGACTCCGTCATAGAGCGCAACGGCGGAGAATTCTGCAATCCTTGCAACGCCTTAGCGTCACGGCATGGATCCTAGGGTCTGCGCGCGTCGCTTCGCTCCTTGCTCCGCCCTAGGATGACGACCGCTGGATACGATCCCCTCCGCGATTGCCAACTTACCCAGCATCCAGCTTCGGCCCCAGGATCTCCACCAGCCAATCGACAAACACCCTGACCCGTGGCGACAACTGCCGGCTCGGCGGATAGAGCACCGAGATCGGCGTGGGCGTCGGCGGAAAATCGGGAAGCACTTCGACCAGCCGGCCTGCCTCGAGGTCGTCCGCATATCGGAGCCTTGGCGCCTGGAACAGCCCGAAGCCCAGCCGGACCAGCGCAGCACTCGTGTCCGAATTGGCGACCGTGACCCGCGACGGCAGGACGATCTCGCGAACCATGCCGTCGACGGTGAATTCCAGCGGCATCACCTGCCTCGTGCGCGACGACACGAAGCCGATCATCATGTGCCCAGCCAAGTCGTCCGGCGTGCGCGGCACGCCGTGGCGTTCGAGATAGGCGGGGCTGGCCACGGTGATTTCGCGCGCGATGCCGAGACGCCGCACGATCATGTCGCTGTCGGGAAGCGTGCCGGCCCGGATGACGCAATCGACGCCTTCACGCACGAGGTCGACGAGGCGGTCGCCTTCGCCGATATGCACGGTCAGGCCCGGATATCGGGCGAGCAGCGCCGGCAGTTCCGGCAGCAGGAAGGTGCGCGCCATATGGCCGTTGACGTCGACGCTGAGGCGCCCACGCACCTCATGCGCGCCGAAGCCGCCCTCGGCATCCTCGATGTCGGCGAGGATGCCGATGCAACGCTGGTAATAGGCTTCACCGTCGAGCGTGGTGGTCACGTGGCGCGTGGTGCGACGCAGCAGCTGCACGCCCAACCGCTCCTCCAACTGCTTAATCGCGGCGGTGGCGCTGGAGCGCGGCAGGCCGAGATCGGCAGCGGCCGCCGTGAAGCTGCGCCGTTCCACGACGCGGGTGAAGAGCCGCATGCTGTCGAACCTGTCCATCGCGGATTGTTCGCAAATCTTGAATAGAGTTGGCAATCCATGCCGGATTATATCGGTCATTCGCGCGAGTATATGGATCACCATCGCCAAGACGGAGATTTTCACCATGACCACTCGCGCCATTGCCCTCATCACCGGCGGCAGCCGCGGCCTCGGCCGCAACACAGCGCTCAACCTCGCCCGCAAGGGCGTCGACGTCATCCTCACCTACCGCTCGCGCGCCGACGAGGCGAAGGCGGCGATCGCCGAGATCGAGGCCGCAGGCGGCCGCGCCGCCGCGCTCGAGCTCGACGCCGGCGACGTTGCCACCTTCCCGGCTTTCGTCGCGGCATTGAGAAAGACGCTTCAGGGAACCTGGCAGCGCGACCGCTTCGATTATCTCGTCAACAATGCCGGGACCGGCCTGCGCAAGCCGATCGCCGAGACCACGGAAGAGGAATTCGACACGCTGATGAACATCCATCTCAAAGGCGTGTTCTTCCTAACCCAGGCGCTGCTGCCGCTGATCAACGATGGCGGCCGCATCGTCAACGTGTCGAGCGGGCTGGCGCGCTTCTCGGTTCCGGGCTCGGCCGCCTATGCGATGATGAAGGGCGGCATCGAGGTGTTCACGCGCTACCTCGCCAAGGAGCTCAGCCAGCGCCGGATCACCGCCAACACCGTGGCGCCCGGCGCCATCGCCACCGACTTCAACGGCGGCCATGTGCGCGACGACGCCGAGATCAACCGCGTCGTGGCTGGCATGACGGCGCTCGGCCGCGCCGGCGTCGCCGACGATATCGGGCCGATGATCGCCTCGCTGCTGTCGGAGGACAATCGCTGGGTCAACGCCCAGCGCATCGAGGTCTCGGGCGGCATGAATATCTAAGCGTGTTGGCGGATCAACCCTTCGAAGCCGTCGGCAAGATTGGCATTGCCGGCGGCGATGAAGCTCGACAAATTGCGGGCCCGTCCAGGCGTTTTGTTGGCATCGAGCAGCACCGCCCTGCCCTCATGCATGACGAAATCGAACTTTCCGTAGTCGAAGCCCAGCTTGCGCCTTAGCGCGCGAAGCTCGTCCGGTACGGGAACCGCCTCGCGACGGATCGTGTCGTCGCCCTTGACCAGGCTCTGCGGCGAGACGTGGCGTGTGCAGCGCTCGCGCTCGCCGCAGAACAGCCAGAAACGGGCGGCAAAGCCATCCGGCTCAGGCTCGGGAATGAATTTTTCCACAATGAGGTCCTCGCGTCCGAACAGCTCGGCCGGAACGTCGGCGAGCGAGGCATGGATCTGGTATTGGTCGAAAGATTCGACGCCGGGGAAGGGCATCGGCTTGCCGGCGCGCCGCGCGCGCCGATTCAGTTGCTGTTCCGGCGTTCCCCGATGGTTGAGGCTGCTCTTGACGATAACCTGCCCCTTCCAGCCGTCGTCCTTGCCGACGACGGCTCCGCTGATGCGGCGCTTGGAAATGTCGGCGGCGCCGAGATTGAGGCAGAAGCGAAAGGCGCGGGCATACTCGACATAATCGGGCGACGTTACGGTCGCATCGACATGCAGCACCGCGATATCGGCGGCCGGCTTCGCCGACGTGCCGCTGAGGACCTGCACCGAATGGCCGCGGCGCTTCAGTTCCTCCAGCAGATCGAAGAGCATGTACGGGCTGTCCCGGCGCCATAGCAGCCCGCGCCGGCTTTGGAAGCGGTCGAACTCATGCGTGATGACGGCGATGCGTGCCATTGTTCCCCACTTGGCCTATCAAGCGTCGTCCACTATTCGATCGGATACAACGCGCTACCGGGCTGGGGTTTGCATGACCGAGCATTGGAATGCAATTCGCAAACATTGGCAGTTGCTCGGCTCACCCCTGCGGCCGCCGGCGGAGGTTATCGAAACCTACGATCGCGAGCTCGGCCTTGCCCCGTCGGATGTCGTGATGCTCGGCGTGACACCCGAGCTCGCCGGGCTCGGCGCCACGATGACGGCGGTCGACGAGTCTTCGGACATGATTGCCGGCATCTGGCCGGGCGACACCGATACGCGCAAGGCGGTGCAGGGCGACTGGTTCGATCTGCCGTTCGCCGATGCAAGCGTCGAGGCGCTGATCGGCGACGGATGTCTCTCGGTCATCGGCGCCGCCGGCCTCAGGCGCACCCTATTTGCGTCGATCGCGCGCGCGCTCAAGTCCGACGGCCGCGCCGGCATCAGGCTTTACGCCTCTCCCGCAACGCCGGACGACCCGAAGGATGTCCGCGCTCTGGCACTAAGCGGCGGCGTCTCGACTTTCCATGAGCTCAAATGGCGCGTGGCCATGACCGCGATCGGCGACGCGCCGGATTACACGATCCCGGTCAAAGCCATCCTCGAACACTTCGAATGGGTGTTTCCCGACCGCGAGGAGCTGTCGGCCCGAACCGGATGGGAACTACCGGTCATCGGAACCATAGACGTCTACCGGAACTCGTCCGCCGTCTATAGTTTTGCGCCGGCGGCCGTCTTGATCAAGGAAGCCGAGGTCTTCTTCAAAGCCGTCCGATTGGCCTCGACCGGAAGCTACGGGCTCGCCGAGCGGTGTCCGCTGCTGGTGCTGGGGCCACCTAACCGCTGAAATCTACAGGCAGAGCTGTGACGCAAAAATTGCAAAGCGCCCTGCAATAATTCATCTTCGCCACGTCGAAATCTATCGGCCAAAAAGATGGGCTCGGGCATGAAGATACTTGCGGCATTGCTGTCGATCCTGTTGTGCGCACTCCTCTATCCGTCCTCTCCTGCCGGAGCCGATGGCACTCCCGCAACCATTCCCTTGATAAAACTTGAGTATCCGGGGAACCCTAAGAATATTCGTATGCTCTATGTGAGAATTCTCTCTCTCGGAAACCGGAAATCAATCAGCCTCTTTTGCTGGATACCGGCTCAAGCGGAATGACGATCGATTGTCGTTCGACGCTCCCCGCCGGATTATGCTCCGAGAACGGTATCAAGGTTGCGAAAACCCTGGAATTGGACGGTATAATTGTCACGACCCAAAAAGTGGTCATGCACTATGGCACCTACGATGAGTATGGAAATATCGCTTCGGCGCGTGTGACTTTTGGTTCGTCAAGCGCGCTGGCCTCCACGGACAGGCGAATATCGTTCCTAATCCGCTACAAGAAAGTCAGGCGCGACACAGGTGAAGTTGTCGGCGGCCCGCTTTGGCCAAAAGGCATCTTTGGCATCTCGCCCATTGGGGGCGACGGGCCACATCAGATGATCAAATCGCCAATGGACGCAGTGAGCGTGGGACCCGGCCTGCATAGAGGTTACTACCTTTCTGTGATCGGCAGTAAGTGGAAAGCCTGCACAAATGAGGCCGGCAACTGCCCACAGGTAGAAGCCCTCCACGTCGGCATCCCAGATGACGTGAAGAAGAATTTCAAGATACAAAAATGGAAACAGGCCAGCCCGCGATACAATTTCCCCACTCTTGACTCCTGTCTCTCATGGGGCTCTGAGCCGGTTTGTCGGCCGACGCTGTACGACACCGGCAACTCAACCATAATGGTCCCAACCGATACATCCAAACCGTATGCATCATTGAATGTCGGCACCAAGGTGGTGGTGAAAACCGAAGGCCAGGACGATTGGAATTTTACAACCACCTACAAGCCTGAGGTGGAAATTGTCCCTGGCCTTGAACATAATATCGTCGGTATCCGGTATTTTGAAAGAAACGGCTTGCTCGTCGATCTTGAAACTCAGGAGATCGGCTTGCGGCTTGGATATTAAGCAGCCGATGCCCGGCCGTCCCATCGAACTCACGAGCAATTTCTGCCAAGTGGTCGTGGGGCAACCACTGTGTTTCAGAACCACGTCGGTACATGGAAAAAATTTTGCGCCATTGCCCCTCCCCGCGCGCCTTGACTCTCGCATGCCATCAGCCTATCTCAGCGCCACGTTAGCACTCGCCTTAGGTGAGTGCTAACTTATATCCGGCCTCGCCGGATGGAGGAACAGTTCTCACCGTTCTCATTCGAGGAAGACAACATGGCAAAGTCCAAGTTCCGCCCGCTTCATGACCGCGTGGTCGTTCGCCGGGTCGAATCCGAATCCAAGACCGCCGGCGGGATTATCATCCCGGATACGGCGAAGGAGAAGCCGCAGGAAGGCGAGATCATCGCCGTCGGCTCCGGCGCTCGCGACGAAGCCGGCAAGCTCGTGCCGCTGGACGTCAAGGCCGGCGACCGTGTGCTGTTCGGCAAGTGGTCGGGCACCGAAGTCAAGCTCAATGGCGAGGACCTTCTGATCATGAAGGAATCCGACATCATGGGCATCATCGGCTGATCATCGGCCTCACCGTCAACTGAATCTTGAATCTGCGGGTTCGACCCGAACCCCTGCCAGGAGCTTACAATGGCTGCAAAAGACGTAAAGTTTTCCCGTGATGCCCGCGAGCGCATGCTGCGCGGCGTCAACATCCTCGCCGACGCGGTGAAGGTCACCCTCGGTCCGAAGGGCCGCAACGTCGTCATCGACAAGTCGTTCGGCGCCCCGCGCATCACCAAGGACGGCGTCACCGTCGCCAAGGAGATCGAGCTTGAGGACAAGTTCGAGAACATGGGCGCGCAGATGGTGCGCGAGGTCGCCTCGAAGACCAACGACATCGCCGGCGACGGCACGACCACCGCGACCGTTCTCGCCCAGGCCATCGTCCAGGAAGGCAACAAGGCCGTTGCCGCCGGCATGAACCCGATGGATCTGAAGCGCGGCATCGACCTCGCCGTCACCGAAGTCGTTACCGCTCTCGGCAAGGCTGCCAAGAAGATCAAGACCTCCGAGGAAGTCGCCCAGGTCGGCACGATCTCGGCCAATGGCGACGAGTCGGTCGGCAAGATGATCGCGGAAGCGATGCAGAAGGTCGGCAACGAAGGCGTCATCACCGTCGAGGAAGCCAAGACCGCCGAGACCGAGCTGGAAGTCGTCGAAGGCATGCAGTTCGACCGCGGCTATCTCTCGCCCTACTTCGTCACCAACGCCGACAAGATGGTCGCCGATCTGGAAGACGCCTACATCCTGCTGCACGAGAAGAAGCTCTCCAACCTGCAGGCCATGCTGCCGGTCCTGGAAGCCGTCGTTCAGACCTCGAAGCCGCTGCTCATCATCTCGGAAGACGTCGAAGGCGAGGCTCTGGCCACGCTGGTCGTCAACAAGCTGCGCGGCGGCCTGAAGATCGCCGCCGTCAAGGCTCCGGGCTTCGGCGACCGCCGCAAGGCCATGCTGGAAGACATCGCCATCCTGACCGGTGGCCAGGTCATCTCGGAAG
>NZ_RZSN01000087.1:0-23861 GCF_003997315.1 Mesorhizobium sp. M1A.F.Ca.IN.020.04.1.1 | reverse complement strand
CGCGCCCACTGGACGTTCGTCAGTTCGTACCGTTTGGCCATCCGTCGCGCTCCGAATCAGAACCCTCGGAACGCAATGAATCAACGCCAAACCGCGTTGAGAATCCTGAATGTAGATTGGACCTAGATTCTCCCGCCCGCTTTTGCTAGCGACGCAGGATGAGCAACCGATTGCCGCCTTCCTGGGCAAAGCACCTGAAAACTCAACCCTCGGCTAAGGCGGCACCGCCGAAAACCGTAGCACCCAAGGCACAGCTGAAGTCCGGTCCGTCTCGCGTGCAAGCCGACGACATGCTGTTGAGGCAGGCGCTCGAGTTTCAGAAAGCTGAGCAATTGCCTGAGGCGGAGGAACTCTGCTTTCGTGTCCTGGCGCGTACCCCAAACCATCCGCTGGCTTTTTATATCCTGGGAACCCTCGGCATCGGATACGACAACGAGAAGGCCTTGCGCTACTTCGCCCGGGCCGTGGGAGAGGAGCCGCGAAATCCTTATTACCACCTTAGCCTCGGTGAGACCTACCTGAAGCTAAGCGAGTTTACGCCGGCAATCAGGCACATTCAGCAGGCCTTGGCCCTGAAGCCGGATCTGGTGGAAGCGCTTTGCGCCCTGGGCGATGCTTACAATTCCTTTGATAAGGGGGAATTGGCGCTGCCGCTCTTTGAGAAGGCGTTGGAGATCGACCGGGATCATCCTCTGGCCCGGATCGGGCTGCCTAGTGCACTCGCAGGCCTCGGTCGTATGGATGAAGCCGCAGTTCATCTGAAAGAGGCGATAAAGCGGCGCATCGCGGTACCAACCGCCTACAATGCACTAGCACACACGCGCAAATTCACCGAAGAGCCCGCGGAGCTCGCGGCAATCCTAACGGAGCTCCGAGACCCGGGCCATGGGTCGCACGGAGCGGCAGTGCTCCATCACGCCGCCGGAAAGGTACTCAACGACCTCCGTCGCTACAAGGAAGCGATGGACCACTTCAAGCAAGGGAATCAAGCCAGGGGCCAAAAATTCGATCTGGAAAACTACCGTCGCTGGGTCGATGCCACGATCGAAATCTTTACGCCGGAACTGGTGGCTTCATTGGCGGCTCACGGCAACCCCTCGGAGGTACCTGTATTCATCGTCGGCATGCCTCGCTCGGGCACGACGCTGACGGAGCAGATCTGCGCCAGCCATCCTGAGGTTCATGGCGCCGGCGAGCTCAGCAAGCTTAGACGAATGGCCAATGCGATAGGCCTCAAAGAAGGCTCCGACGCAAGCCTCGGCAAATCCGTCGCGACGATTACTCCGGATCTGACCAGGACTTTGGCCGAGGAGCACCTGTCCTATCTCCGCGAGCGGAGTCCCGCCGCGCTCCGAATCGTCGACAAGATGCCCCACAATTTCGAGTTGATCGGCCTGATCGGCATTCTGTTTCCCAACGCGCGTATAGTTCATTGCCGCCGCGATGCTATCGACAATTGCATCTCCTGTTTCGTGCTGCAATTCAGTGAGGCGCACAGCTACAGTGGCGACCTTCAGACGCTGGGACTCTACTATCGGGAGTATGTTCGACTGATGCGTCACTGGGAAAGTATTTTCCCGGGCCGCATTTTTGAGAACCGATACGAAACAATGATCGAGGATCAAGAGCAGCAGTCGCGTCGTCTCATAGATTATCTCGGGCTGCCCTGGGACGATGCGTGCTTGCGCTTTTTTGACAGGGACGGCTCAGTAAACACCTATAGCAATTGGCAGGTGCGCCAGCCGATCTACAAGTCGTCCGTCAAGCGTTGGAGGAACTATGAAGGCGAGATCCAACCGCTGATCGAAGCCTTGGGCAACTTGGCTGAGGTTGACCTGTAATTTAGTTTCCTACTAGAAAAATTCTGGCCGGAAGGTACACCGCAAAATCGCTCGTGTGGCGATTGGCAGAACGTTCATTGTTTCGTCGTTCTCTGGCGAAGCAAGGAGGGAAGCGGCACGGCGGAGACCAGGAGCCGGGGCGTGAACGGCGGATTTCTGCCATCTTATCGAGTGCAGCACTGCGCAATGGTGCTTTGAGGAACTGCCCGCAGAAAAGAAAAAACCCGGCAGTTGCCCGCCGGGTTTCGATTTCAGTTGGACGCTGCTGATTAGAACGAACGCTGGAAGCGGAGCATACCGCCGACGCTGTTCTTCTTATTGGCGTTGGTCCAGTTTCGGTCGTCCAGGTCGCCGAATTTGCCATCGTGCAAGTAATCGACCTCGGCCGTAACCGTGAAGCCAGGCACAATGTCGTAGGCGACGTTGGCTGCGACGCCGTAGTTCTTGGCGTCATCAGCAGAGGCCTGGAGGTTGAACGAGGTCTTCTCGTTGAACTTGTAGGTGCCGCCGCCCCAGACTGCCCAGTTTCCGCCCCACTGCTTGTAGAAGTTTCGGTCGATGTGGTCGTCCGACCCGTAGCCGGCCATGAGGAAAAGCGACAGCTCGTTGGTCGCGTTCACATCCAAGCGGACCTTGCCTGCCCATTCATCCCAGGCGCTGTCATAGGCGACGACGCCCGTGATGGCGCCCCAGCCCTGGGTATACTTCACGCCGCCGACAACATGCGGAACATAGCTGTCGATGGTGTCATTGCCCGAACCGGCATTGTAGAGGTAATTGCCAACCCCATCAACAACCGGGCCGCCAGCGGAACCGGACCCTTCTTCCAGCGAGACCACAGCCGAGAAGCCGTTGCCGGCGTCAAAGTAGTACTGGACGACGTTGGTGTCGAAGCCGCCATAGGGAACCAGCGTATCGTTGATGACGTTGCCGGCGTATCCGATGAACGTGTTGAAGGCCGATTCGTCCTTGCCGACGCGCAGGCCGCCGAGCTGGATCCAGGCGAAATTCAGCGTGATGCCCTTGTTACCGGCGGGATTGCCGATCGGCTGGCCGCCGGCGGTGACCGAATCGCCATAGCCGTTGGAATTGCCGAAGTTGATGCGCGTCTCGGTGTAAGTCTTCAACGTGCCGAGCTCGGTCTCCTGGCCAGTCCAGGTCTTCAGCGTAAAGCGGGTGTTCTTGTACCAGGTACCCTGGTCGCCGCCATTCCGCACGTCGAGGCTGCGCGCGCCATCGAACGAACCGACATCGCCGAGGCCAATGTCGTAACGGACATAGCCGCCAATGCGCAGGCAGGTCTCAGTGCCGGGGATATAGAAGTAGCCCGAGCCGTATACGTCGCAGATCTTGACGTATTCAGCCGGTTCCGGCTCGGCGACGGTCACCGCGTCGGCAGCGCGAGCACCGGAAACTGCGATCAGGGCCGCAGCTGAGCCGAGAAGAAGGCTCTTGATGTTCATTTTCTGACCTCCAGTCAGAATCGAACGGCAGCGTCGATTTCACTCGACTGTCACCGGTGTCAGTGCTTTGTTATTGCTGTATTTTTTTGCCGGGTAGCCGCTACCACAGACGTTTGCTGGCGAACGCGTGCCCGGATCCCGATTTGAGATAGCGCTCGAACGAAGTCGCCTTTGCTCGGCTTGAAAGGCCATGTAGGTCACGATTCGCCGCGGCAGAAATTTGGAAGTGTGACTGGACTTTCCTGCGTGATGCTCAGCAATTCGTCGCCGCAGGTCCGATGTTATGCCGATATAGCGCTCGCCGTCCGAAGCCTCGCTCTCAAGCAGATAGACGTACCACACGAACCGGCCCTCCTTCGCCAAGGCTTCGGAGGGCATCCTCTCCGCCATCCTGCTTCGCACGAACGGTTGGGGCCTGTCCTGCGTAGCTCGGAGAGCGAAGCAGGATGCTCGCCGTCCGAAGCCTCGCTCTCAAGCAGATAGACGTACCACACGAACCGGCCCTCCTTCGCCAAGGCTTCGGAGGGCATCCTCTCCGCCATCCTGCTTCGCACGAACGGTTGGGGCTTGTCCTGCGTAGCTCGGAGAGCGAAGCAGGATGGCGGAGAGGATGGGATTCGAACCCACGAGAAGCTTTTGACCTCTACTCCCTTAGCAGGGGAGCGCCTTCGACCACTCGGCCACCTCTCCGTCGCGCCGGTGGATAAAGAAAAGCGCCGGCACAATCAACAAGCCCGCGCCGTAATCGCTGAAAATTCGACGCCGGCAGCAGGATGAGTGTTCCCATGCGGCGATTCCATGGCGATTCCCTGACCACTGACTCGGGCCTCACGCCGCAATTGCGGCCCCTCACTGCCGGATTCGGCCGGGCGGCGGGCCTCATTGGTTAACGAGAGCTTTCGGAGTGAGGCCAAATCGTGTCATTTGTGCAACAACGTCCGGGGATAGCGCCCGGATGGGGCTTCTGCCGATACGATCGTGGTTGAACGCTGCCGCCGCCTGGGTAAAGGTCACGTTCGAAGGAGCGGCGCGGTGCGCATCTTTTTCGGTAAGTGGGGATGGGGCAGGGAACGCTGTCCTTCAGCAAAAAATACCCAGACCCGTTTTTTAACTTTTGACTGGAGGTCAGAAAATGAACATCAAGAGCCTTCTTCTCGGCTCAGCTGCGGCCCTGATCGCAGTTTCCGGTGCCCGCGCCGCCGACGCGGTGACCGTCGCCGAGCCGGAACCGGCTGAATACGTCAAGATCTGCGACGTGTACGGCTCGGGCTACTTCTACATCCCCGGCACCGAGACCTGCCTGCGCATCGGCGGCTATGTCCGTTACGACATCGGCGTCGGCGACGTCGGCTCGTTCGACGGCGCGACGTCTGCCGATGTTGAGGATGGCGGCAGCAACGACACCTTCTACAAGAATGCTCGCTTCACGCTGAAGACCTGGACCGGCCAGGAGACCGAGCTCGGCACGTTGAAGACCTACACCGAGACCCGCTGGAACTTCGGCAACCGCAACGCCGATCTGGGCGCGGACGGCTCCGTCAATCCGGCCTTTAACAAGGGCACTTCGCTGAACTTCGCCTGGATCCAGCTCGGTGGCCTGCGCGTTGGTAAGGACGAATCGGCCTTCAACACGTTCATCGGTTATGCCGGCAACGTCATCCAGGATACGCTGGTTCCCTACGGCGACTTCGACACCAACGTCGTCCAGTACTACTTCGACGCAGGCAACGGCTTCTCGGCCGTGATCTCGCTCGAAGAAGGCGCGGGCGGCGGCACGGATGGTTCCTACGGCGTGGGCACGATCGACAGCTACGTTCCGCATGTCGTCGGCGGCGTGAAGTGGACGCAGGGCTGGGGCGCCATCACCGGCGTCGTTGCCTACGACAGCAACTATGAAGAAGTCGCCACAAAGATTCGTTTGGACGTGAACGTCAACGACGCGATCTCGCTGTTCATCATCGGCGGCTACGGCACCGATGACAACCTGTCGGACCCGACCTATGCCTTCGCAGCTGGCGGTCGCGGCTTCTACAAGCAGTGGGACGGCAACTGGGCAGTCTGGGGCGGTGGCACCTACAAGTTCAACGAGAAGACCTCGTTCAACGCCCAGATCTCGTATGACGAAGGTGAGAACCTCGGCATCGCCGCCAACATCGCTTACGATATTGTCCCGGGCCTGACGGTCACGGCCGAAGTCGACTATGTCAATGCAGGCAAAATCGACGAGCTCGATACCCGTGGCACGAACCACAACTGGACCGGTATTACTGATGGCGACGACGCGATCGGCGGCATGCTCCGCTTCCAGCGCTCCTTCTAAGGGCTGGACTGCTACATCTGAAATCCGGCCCGGGCGTCTCCACGCCCGGGCCGTTTTTGTTTCGCGACTGGATCAACGCAACGAAAGGATGGGGGTGAAAACGGTAAGCTGATCGGGTCTGTAGGGCGACTTTGTGGGATCCGCCGTCGGTGGATGGGGTCGGCCGCCAGATTCGAAAACTCTTGAAAGGACGCTCCCGAGCGGTTACGGCTGAACGCTTAACCACAGGGGGTGTGGCTAAAAATGTCGAACGAAGCGATTCAAGAGGGGGAGCCCTCTGGTCATTTTGCGGTATTTTCTTCTCAGAATTCGAAGTTTAGGTACACCTACAACAAGATCCGGGAAGTAAAATCGTACAGGGTCAGTGAGCTCTTTACAGCATACCGGGACATACTCTGGGATGATGGGCGGCATAAATACAATGTCAGCTCATTCATCGGTGAAATAGACGAGATCCTTCTGGGAGAGCGTTTCAGCACCTTTGACCAGAACACCCTGGACAGTCTTATCGGTACCTTGCGCCAGCGCGGGAACAGCAATGCAACCATCAATCGCAAGATGGCTGCCCTCAGCAAGTTGCTGCGCAAGGCTCATAAGATGGGAGATATCCACAGCCTGCCTGAGTTTCGCCGCCAGAAGGAGCGGGCGGGTCGGATTCGTTTCCTCGAAAGGGACGAAGAGGCAAGGCTGTTCGCCGCGATCCGCAGCCGCAGCGAGGATGCTTACAGGCTTTCCGTCTTCCTGGTCGACACCGGATGCCGTCTCGGCGAGGCGCTCGGCCTGATCTGGAATGACATCCAGGAGCACCGCGTCTCGTTCTGGATCACCAAATCCGGCCGCAGCCGCACCATCCCGATGACCGAACGGGTCAAGGAGGTGATCAAGCTGCCGCCGACCACAGAAGGGCGCCGACCGAAGGGTCCGTTCACCAAGCTCACCCAGGCGCAGTACCGCGCCATCTGGAATGAGGCCAAGGCCGAGGTCGGTCTTGGTGCCGATGAGCAGGTGGTGCCGCATATCCTGCGCCACACCTGCGCTTCGCGACTCGTCCAGGGCGGCATCGATATCCGGCGCGTGCAAATGTGGCTCGGTCACCAGACGCTTTCGATGACCATGCGGTATGCGCACCTCGCCACCAACGACCTCGATGGCTGCGTCGTGGTGCTGGAGAAGCCGCGTGCCGAAGAGGCGCCGTGGCCCGCAGAGAACTCGGTGTTTGCGTCCCCGTTGACCACGCCTTCATCCGCCAAAGCCGCCCGCAAGGAGAGCGGCTCGGAGCCGGCGAAGGCAGGCCGCAAGAGCTCGAAGGGCAAATAGGCGGCACGCCACGCGCCGGGAATCTATTTCAAAAACAAGCCAGGGGCGGAGTTAGTCTCGGGCTTTACTTTACGTGGACTTGACTTCGGCGCGATCGAGGAAATCCGCAATCTTCTTCGGCAGGTTGCCGGTTTCCAGCAAGGGCGCGTGTCCCTGGCCTTCCACCGTGATCGTCTCCATGCCGGGATGACGCTCTGCCATCTCCTCGAGCGTCGCGGTGGAGAGAAGCGTCGAATTGCCGCCGCGTATGGCGAGCAACGGCACGGCGGCAAGCGCGTTGAACTGTGGCCAAAGATCCGGCAGTGGCTTGCTGAAGTCGACATTGGCCAGGGTCTCGACCAGGGCAGGATCGAAATCGGGCACCAGCCCTGCATCCGTGTCGCGGCAGATGGCGCCAACCATACGCGCCCAGTCGGCATCGGTGAGCGCAGGGAAGCCGGCACCATGCACGCGCCGCTGCGTGTCGACCGCCTCGGCGAATGTCTTCGGCCTCGGCGCGCGATCGAGATATGAGCGGATATGGGCCAGACCTTCCGCCTCGATCACCGGGCCAATATCGTTGGGGACAATGGCTTTCAAGGCGGCCGGCTTCAGCGCGCCGAGCACATGGATGATCAGTCCGCCGCGCGAGGTGCCGATGAAGCCAGCCTCTTCGATACCCAGCGCTGACAAGCCAGCGAGCACGTCGCCGGCTTCGACGCCGACATTGTAGTGGCTGATGTCGGGATCGTAGTCGGATCGGCCACGGCCGCGATAGTCGAAAGCGACGACCTTGCGCGGCGTCTTCGCCTTGCCGGAGAGGTAAAGCGCGAGCTCATGGAAGTCGCGCGCATTGCGGGTGAGGCCGGGCAGGCAAACGACCGGCCAGCCACCGTTCGCCTCGCCATAAATCCGGGCATGCAGTTTCAGCCCATCGGGTGCGGCATAGAAGAAGTCGGAGAAACTGTCGCTCGCCATCCGGATGCTGCTCCTCGCTGAGGTGACCGACAGCTACAGGCGAGGGCGGCCGCGGTCAAATCGCGGGAAGGCACGTTACACAACCTTGCCACGCTGGCGGGACAGCATATCGTCTGTTCTGTCGGACATCTCCCCGCAAGGGGATTGACTGTCATCTAAGCTTTTACCCATCGCCAAAGCGGCATGAACGAGCCGGCAGCGAAACTGCCAATCTCCAAGTGCGGGGGCTGTCCGGCAGGACAGGGGGCGCGAAGGATCGCCAACCTGAGGCTTGCATACGCCCCTCGGCGATCAACTCCGCCCGTTCACCAGATCCCCGACGATGTCGTATTTGCCGGAAATACGCATCCTGTAGACTTCATAATTCTCCATCACGCGCTGCACGTAACTTCTTGTTTCCGTGTAGGGGATCCGCTCGACCCAGTCGACGACGGCGTCCACGTCCTTGCCGCGCGGATCACCGTATTTCGCCACCCACTGGGCGGCCCGGTTTGGGCCGGCGTTGTACCCGGCGAAGGTCAGCACATAGGAGCCGTTGAAGCGGTCGAGCTGCTCGCCGAGGAAGGCTGACCCCAGCGTCGCGTTGTAACCGGCATCGGTCGTCAGCCGCGTTTGCGAGAAGGTCATGCCGGCCTTCTTCGCCAGTTGCTTGGCGGTACCCGGCATCAACTGCAAGAGGCCGCGCGCGCCCGCGCTGGAAATCGCCGCGACATTGAACTCGCTCTCCTGGCGGGCGATGGCATAGGCCAGCGCCTTGCCAGAGCCGGAGATATCGGCCGAATCGGGAATGACACCCAACGGATGCGAAAGCGCACCCACATCGATGCCGCGCTGGGCGGCGATCTTGCCGACCTTCAGCGCCATGAAATGGTTGCCCTGTTTTTCGGCAAGCCCCGCCAGCAGCGCAAGCTCGCCGGGGCTGGTCAGCTGCCCCGCGAGGTCGCGGTAGAGCGTCTCGGCATAGCGGTCATACCCTGCCTCCTGCAGCCGCTTGATCGCTTTCACCGCCTCGCGGCCCTCGAAGCTTTGGCGGTCGGCCGCGCTGGGCGTGGGATGGACGATGCTCAAGGTTCTGAGGCCCACACGCTCGCCGGCAAGCTGGCCGTAGAAGGTGGTGCCGTAGCTGGCTGCCCGGGTGAAATAGTCCTTGGCGCTGCCCGGGCCGCCGACTTCCGCGGCGCGGCCAAGCCAGTAATAGGCGCGCGACAGCGACACCGGTCCCTGGGCGAGCTCGGCGATGCGTGAAAAATGCGAGGCGGCCGCTGCCGGGTCGTTGAGACCGCGCAATGCATACCAGCCGGCATGGAATTCGGCTTCCGCGGCGCTGGCCGCGCTTTCGGCCGCATGCATGGAGGCAATCTTGTAGGCGGTCTTTATGTCGCCCTGATCGACCAGCTCGCGCGAAAGAACGCGCCGCTCCACCCACCAGGCATCGGGATCGACCAGCGCGTCGCGATTGGTCGGCGCCTTCATCACGACTGCCGCGGCATCGGCAAGTTTTTGCTGCTTGCGCAGATATTCTGCCTCGGCGAAGAAATAGCCGGCCGAACGCTGCGCCGCCGGCACCGCCTTCAACAGTTTCGCCGCGTTTTTTTCGCCTTTATCGACCGCCACCCAGGCATCCGCCAGTTGCTGGGCGCCGGCAATGCCGGCGACGCGCAGCGCCGAGGACGGCCGGTCGGCATAGAACATGCGCTCCATGCGATAGCGATGATCGGCCGCAGGGATCAGCGTGCCGAATTCCTTGATGATGGAAGTTTCGTCCTGGGCATCCAGCTTCTCCGTGCGCCAGAAGGGCACCAGCACCGCGCGCGCCGCCGCTTGATCGCCCAGCGCCACCTGCGAGCGGGCAAGGATGATCACGCCTTCCGGCGTCAGCGGCTGGCTGCGGCCGAAGGCCCGCACCACCACTTGCGGCGGCGGGTTCTCGCGATAGAGCGCGCGCTCGCTGTTCCTGCGCAGCGCGATCGTGCCCGGCCATCCAGGCACCATCTTGGCGGCATCGGCGATTTCGCCGCTCGGCACCTGGTCGCCGCCATAGAGCGCGATCGCCCAGGCCAGAATGTGCCGGTCGAGCGAGGTGGCGGGCAGCGTGTCGCGAGCATTGCGCCCCGCGGCGATGTTGTTCACCGCGAGCGCGTCGAGACCGCTCTTCAATTGCGCGATGCTGGCCGGGGGCTGAGGCTGCTGCGCCTGGTCCGCGGCCGACGGCGAGCCCGGCGCGGCAATCGCCGCCGTCACACGCACGTCGACGCTGCCGCCGATCGCCATACCCGGTATCAGCGCGACGGCCGCGCTCAAAAGCGCGAACAGATGAGGCCGATTTGTCGGCATGTTCCACCCCGGCACATTGTCAGCAGGCAGGGCCTTCGAGGCCGACCCGGAGCCTAAACTTAGGTCGTGAAAGGCTCGTAAACAAAAGGTTATCGAGGCCGTTCGAATTACGCTTGCTGGCACTACAGCAATGCTTGCCGCTGAACCGTGTCGAGACTATGGTGCGCGGCTTCGCTTTCGATTAGAAGGCGCCGAAATTAACGCATCGACAAAACGCTGATGCATGTCGCCCAAAGTGGGCACCCGGCTTTGGGAGAGCGACATGCTTAGACCAACAAAGTCCCAAGGAGTTTGGACAATATGCTGAGAGGCTCGCTGACTGCGCTCGTGACACCGTTCGAAAAGAGCGGGCGTTTCGACGAGAAAGCCTTTCGCGCGTTTGTCGAATGGCAGATCGCCGAGGGCACCAAGGGCCTCGTGCCCGTCGGCACCACCGGCGAGTCGCCGACGCTGTCGCATGACGAGCACCGCAATGTCGTCAAGGTCTGCATCGAGGTCGCCAGGGGCAGGGTTCCAGTTGTGGCCGGCGCCGGCTCCAACAACACCGAGGAAGCCGTCGGCCTGGTGCAATATGCCGAAAAGGCAGGCGCCGATGCAGCCCTGGTCGTCACGCCTTACTACAACAAGCCGACCCAGCGCGGCCTCTACGAGCATTTCGCAGCCGTTGCCAGGGCAACCAAGCTGCCGATCATCATCTACAACATCCCGCCGCGCTCGGTGATCGACATGACCCCGGAGACGATGGGCAGGCTGCGCCACGACTTCAAGAACATCGCCGGCGTCAAGGATGCGACCGGCAAGGTCGAGCGCGTCTCGGAACAGCGCATGAGCTGCGGCAAGGATTTCATCCAGCTTTCCGGCGAGGATGCGTCCGCGCTCGGCTTCAATGCGCATGGCGGCGTCGGCTGCATCTCGGTGACGTCGAATGTCGCGCCGCGCCTTTGCGCCGAGTTCCAGGAAGCGACGCTCTCCGGTGACAGCGCCAAGGCGCTAGAACTGCAGGATCGTCTCCTGCCGCTGCATAAAGCGATCTTCGTGGAGCCCGGCGTATCCGGCGCCAAATACGCCCTGTCGAAGCTGGGCAAGGTCGAGAACGTGGTCCGCTCGCCGCTGGTGACGGTCGAAGCTTCGACCGCCGAGAAGCTCGACGCGGCGCTGAAGCACGCCGGCTTGATTAATTAGGGATGAGGCGCCACCTCTCCGCATTATGAATCAAGTCAAGAAAGCCGACCCCAACAACAGGACGGTCGCCGAAAACCGCAAGGCGCGCTTTTCCTACGAGGTGCTCGACACGATCGAAACCGGCTTGGTGCTGACCGGCACCGAGGTCAAGTCGCTGCGCCAGGGCCAGGCGAACATCCAGGAGAGCTACGCCTCTGCCGAAGGCGGCGAGATCTGGCTGATCAATTCCTATCTGCCGGAATATCTCCAGGCCAACCGCTTCAACCACGAGCCGCGCCGGCGCCGTAAGCTGCTCGTCAGCAAGCGCGAGATGGCCAAGCTTGCCCAGAGCGTGGAGCGCGAAGGCATGACGCTGGTGCCGCTGAAAATCTATTTCAACGATCGAGGCCGCGCCAAGCTCCTGCTCGCCATCGCCCGCGGCAAGAAGCTGCACGACAAGCGCGAGACCGAAAAGCAGCGCGACTGGTCGCGCGAGAAGGGACGGCTCCTTAAGGAGCGCGGATAGAGCCACCGTCGATATGCGGGCAAGGCGAGCAGCGAGCCAAGGCTTGAGGAACGGCTTGATTGCCCTGGCCTTGGCTTTCGTGGTTCTGGCGCTTGCCACATGGGCAGAGGGCTTTTTCCGACCCCGTGCTTTCCCGCCGGATCGCAGCGAATTCCCCATAAGGGGCATCGATGTTTCGCATCACCAGGGCAGGATCGACTGGCCGCGCGTCGCGGCCGACGATGTCGTCTTCGCCATCATCAAGGCGACGGAAGGTGGTGACTATGTCGATGATGCCTTTGCCGAGAATTTGCGCCAGGCCCGCGCGGCTGGCCTCGCTGTCGGCGCCTATCATTTCTTCACCTTCTGCCGCCCGGGTGCCGACCAGGCCAGGAATTTCATCTCGGTCGTGCCGCGCGGCGAGCAGCTCTTGCCGCCGGTAGTCGACATCGAGTTCCACGGCAATTGTCCGCGACGCCCTTCGCCCGCCGAGCTGAATGCTCAACTGCTGGCATTCCTTGGCCCGGTCGAGGCGGCTTACGGCAAGCCGGCCATTCTCTATATTACCGATGAGACGGCACCGACCTATGCCGCTCATATCGCGGTTCGCCAGCGCTGGCTGCGCTCTGTGCGGGGGCCGCTGAACGACGACGACTGGGTCTATTGGCAATATCTCGACACAGGCCGTGTCGACGGCATCGACGGCGACGTCGACCTGAATGTGCTGAAGGGCGGGCCGGCGAGGCTGTCGGAGTTGTTTGCCGCGGCGCCGGACCCTAGCTCTTCAGGAAGGCTGCTATCTCCTTGAAGACATCGACGAACATCGCTTCCGTCAGGACACCGGTGTTGGTGTTGTAGCGCGAGCAGTGATAGCTGGAGAACAGCGTGATGCCGCCGGCCTGCTGTCGTCCGCCGTGGCGGAACGGAAGGGTGGCGACGCGCCCGCCCAGCGCCCGCACCGTCGATTGATGCGCGATCGAGCCCAGCGTCAGGATGGCCCGCAGGTTGGCAAATCGCGCGATCGTCGGTTTGAGGAAGGTGCGGCAGGTGGCGATCTCGGCGCCGACCGGCTTGTTTTCCGGCGGCACGCATCGCACCGCATTGGTGATCGCGGTGCCGACGAGCTCCAGCCCGTCATCGGGCCTGGCCTTGAATTCCCCGCGCGCCAACCCTTGAGCGATCAGCGTTGCGTAGAGCAGGTCGCCGGCATAGTCGCCGGTGAAGGGACGCCCGGTGCGGTTGGCGCCGCGCAGGCCGGGCGCCAGCCCGACGATGAGGAGCCTGACCGAGTCCTCGCCCTCCGGCGGCAGGAAGGTCGGCACCGGTGCATTGAACCAGCCCGGCTCGCGCTGGCGCCAGGCGGCGATGAAGTCGTGCAGCCGCGGACAAAGCGGACAATCGCGGTCAGGCTCGGGGGAGGGCGCAGCGCTCAAGGCTGCCGCGCTCAATAATCGTCCTCGTCGGCTTCAGCTGGCTCAGGCCGGCGGACCGGCCGTTCCGATGGATCGCGGCCGACTTCATTCTTCAGCGTCATGAGGTCGATGAAGTGGTCGGCCTGGCGGCGCAAGTCGTCGGAGATCATCGGCGGCTGCGAGGCCATGGTCGAGATGATCGACACCTTGCGGCCACGCCGCTGCAGCGCCTCGACCAGCGTGCGGAAGTCGCCGTCGCCGGAGAAGATGACATAGTGGTCGACGACATCGGCAAGCTCCAGCGCATCGACGGTGAGCTCGATGTCCATGTTGCCCTTGATCTTGCGCCGGCCGGTCGAGTCGGTGAACTCCTTGGCTGGCTTGGTCACCACCTTGAAGCCGTTATAGTCCAGCCAGTCGATCAGCGGCCGGATCGAGGAATATTCCTGATCCTCGACCAGCGCGGTGTAGTAATAGGCCCTGAGCAGATAACCGCGTTTCTGAAAGCTCGACAGAAGCTTGCGGTAGTCGATGTCGAAGCCCAGCGCCCGCGAGGTGGCGTAGAGGTTGGCGCCGTCGATGAAAAGAGCGATCTTTTCACGAGGATCGAACATTGAAAAATATCCTTTTCAAAAATTTCTGTCGTCTAAAAGGACGTGACGGGTAGGCCCGATAATGGTCCCTCTTCCCGCCCCTTTCGAGATAACGCCAGATTTATGGATATCCAAGGGCAGGGCGCGCATTGCAAGCAATTGTGATCGGCACCAGGTAAGCAAGGCGAAGTCCGATATTGAGCGGACAGGGGCTCGTGCTTCGGCGGTGCCCGCCATAAAGCTTGTATTTCGGCGGCGTCCTTGTTATGGAGCCCGCCAGTTTTCCATCAAATCCACGCATGAAAGGGGCAGTCCATGGCCCGCGTAACCGTTGAAGATTGCATCGACAAGGTCGACAACCGTTTCGAGCTCGTGCTGCTCGCCGGCCACCGTGCCCGCCAGATCAGCCAGGGCGCGCAGATCACCGTTCCTCGCGACAATGACAAGAATCCGGTCATTGCGCTGCGCGAGATCGCCGACGAGACGCTGTCGCCGGACGACCTCAAGGAAGACCTGATCCACTCGCTGCAGAAGCATGTCGAGGTCGACGAGCCGGAGGCCGAGGGCGAGGCCATCGCCGATCAGACCGGCGCTGCCACCGCTGCTGCCGACACCGACGATGCCGAAGAGAACATCGCCTTCGACCGCATGAGCGAGGAAGACCTGCTGGCCGGCATCGAGGGTCTGGTGCCGCCGGAAAAGAGCGACGACTACTAAGCTCTTGGACACGGGCCTGGATCAAGCATCCGGGACTTCCGTATCGTCAGTTTCGTGGCTATCTATGGGATGCGTCGCACGCCGGTGCGGCGCATCAATCATTTCATCACCGCGAGATTTCGCCCATGATGCGTCAGTATGAGCTTGTCGAGCGCGTGCAGCGCTACAAGCCTGACGTCAACGAGGCGCTGCTCAACAAGGCCTATGTCTACGCCATGCAAAAGCATGGCCACCAGAAGCGTGCCTCGGGCGATCCCTATTTCTCGCATCCGCTGGAAGTGGCGGCCATCCTCACCGAGATGCATATGGATGAGGCGACCATCGCCGTTGCCCTGCTGCACGACACGATCGAGGACACGACCGCCACTAGGGCCGAGATCGATGAATTGTTCGGCCCCGAGATGGGCAAGCTGGTCGAGGGACTGACCAAGCTAAAGAAGCTCGACCTCGTCTCCAAGAAGGCCGAGCAGGCCGAGAACCTGCGCAAGCTGCTGCTGGCGATCTCCGAGGATATTCGCGTTCTGCTGGTCAAGCTCGCCGATCGCCTGCACAACATGCGCACGCTCGACCATATGCCCGAGTCGAAGCGCTTGCGCATCGCCGAGGAGACGATGGATATCTATGCGCCGCTCGCCGGCCGCATGGGCATGCAAGGCATGCGCGAGGAACTTGAGGAGATCGCGTTCCGCTACATCAATCCGGAAGCCTATCGCGCCGTCACCGCGCGGCTCGCCGAAATCTTCGAGCGCAACAAGGGCGTGCTGGACGAGATCGAGAAGGCGTTGTCCGGCCTGTTCGAAAAACACGCGATCAAAGCCGGCGTCAAGAGCCGGCAGAAAAAGCCGTGGTCGGTGTTCCGCAAGATGGAGGCCAAGGCGCTCTCCTTCGAGCAGCTCTCCGACATCTTCGGCTTCCGTGTGGTCGTCGACACCGTCGAGGACTGCTACCGCGCGCTTGGCGCCATCCACACCACCTGGTCGATGGTGCCCGGGCGCTTCAAGGATTACATCTCGACGCCGAAGCAGAATGACTACCGCTCGATCCACACCACCATTGTCGGCCCCTCGCGCCAGCGCGTCGAACTGCAGATCCGCACCCGCGAGATGAACAAGATCGCCGAATACGGCGTTGCCGCGCATTCGATCTACAAGGACAGCGGCGGCAAGCCGAACGGCGCAGCGCACGCGATCTCCAAGGAGACCAACGCCTATGCCTGGCTGCGCCGCACCATCGAGCAACTGGCCGAGGGCGACAATCCCGAGGATTTCCTGGAAAACACCAAGCTCGAGCTGTTCCAGGACCAGGTGTTCTGCTTCACGCCCAAGGGCATGCTGATCGCCCTGCCGCGCGGCGCCACCCCCATCGACTTCGCCTATGCCGTCCACACCGATGTCGGCGACACCTGTGTCGGCGCCAAGGTCAACGGCCGCATCATGCCGCTGATGACGGAGTTGAAGAACGGCGACGAGGTCGAGATCATCCGCTCCAAGGCGCAGGTGCCGCCGGCAGCCTGGGAATCGGTCGTTGTCACCGGCAAGGCGCGCGCCGCCATCCGCCGCGCCACCAAGAATGCCATCCGCAAGCAATATTCCGGGCTCGGCGCCCGCATCCTCGAACGCGCCTTCGAGCGCGCCGGCAAGAACTTCACCAAGGAAAGCCTGAAGCCGGTTCTGCATCGCCTGGCGCGCAAGGATATAGAGGACGTGATGGCCTCTGTCGGGCGCGGCGAGCTTGCCTCGACCGATGTCATGAAAGCAGTCTTCCCCGACTACAAGGACGAGCGCGTCACGGTCGCGGCGCCCAAGCAGCGCGAGGAAGGCTGGTCGAAGATCCGCAACGCCGCGGGCATGCTGTTCCAGATGCCCGGCCGCGCCGCGCGCAAGGGCAAGGACCAGCAGCGCGACGGTGCGGTGCCCATCCGCGGCGTGCGCGGCGACCTGCCGGTGCGCTTCGCGCCGGAAGGGGCGGTGCCCGGCGACCGCATCGTCGGCATCATTCAGCCAGGAACCGGTATCACCATCTATCCTATCCAGTCGCCGGCCCTGCAGGCTTTCGACGACCAGCCCGAGCGCTGGATCGATGTGCGCTGGGACATCGACGAGCGGACCAAGGAGCGCTTCCCGGCCCGCATCTCGGTCACAGCCATCAATGCGCCGGGCTCGCTCGCCGACATCGCGCAGGTCGTCGCGTCCAACGATGCCAACATCCACACGCTGTCGATGGTGCGCACCGCGCCCGATTT
This sequence comes from Mesorhizobium sp. M1A.F.Ca.IN.020.04.1.1, assembly GCF_003997315.1. NCBI lineage: Bacteria > Pseudomonadati > Pseudomonadota > Alphaproteobacteria > Hyphomicrobiales > Phyllobacteriaceae > Mesorhizobium > Mesorhizobium sp. M1A.F.Ca.IN.020.04.1.1. The sequence continues at coordinate 6,999 of NZ_RZSN01000087.1, read as the reverse complement.
CACCGAGATGCTGATCGACCTCGAGGTTTGGGACCTGAAGCACCTCAACCGGCTGCTGTCGCAGCTCAAGGACAATTCGAGCGTCAGCGACGCACGGCGTGTGAATGGGTGAATAGTAAATAGTGAATAGTGAATAAAGTTGCCTATCACCACCATTCACCATTCACTCATCGCTACTCTATTCACTACTCATTACTCACCACTCGCCAAGAGCATGGAGCGAACAATGAACACCGATGAAGTGCTGGGCATTTTCCGCGAGGCCGGCGCGGTTCTCGAGGGGCACTTCATCCTGACGTCCGGACTGCGCAGCCCGATCTTCCTGCAGAAGGCGCGCGTCTTCATGCATGCCGACAAGACCGAGCGCCTGTGCAAGGCGCTGGCCGAGAAGATTCGTGAGGCGGTGCCGGGCAGGATCGACTATGTCGTCGGCCCGGCGATCGGCGGCCTGATCCCGGCTTACGAGACCTCGCGCCATCTCGGCACGCCGGCGGTCTGGGTCGAGCGGGAAGGGGGCGAGTTCCGGCTGCGTCGCTTCGAGATCGCCAACGGATCGCGCGTCGTCATTGTCGAGGACATCGTCACCACGGGTCTCTCGATACGCGAGACCATCGACTGCCTGCGCCAGCTCGGCGCCGAGGTGGTGGCGGCCGCCTGCATCATCGACCGTTCGGCCGGCAAGACCGATGTCGGCGTGCCGCTGATTGCGCTCGCCGAATATGAGGTGCCGGCCTACCCGCCCGACCGCCTGCCGCCGGAACTTGCCGCCATCCCTGCCGTTAAGCCGGGAAGCCGAAATATCTGACCTGGCGATGAATGAAAACAAGTACCTGAGGGTGCCGGTTGAATCTCTTTGCCAGCGAAGCGCGCAGAGGCCCCATGATAGCCGGCATCGATCATTTCGTCCTGACGGTCCGGTCTGTCGAAGCGACTTGCGACTTCTATCAGCGCGTGCTGGGCATGGGGCGGCTGGACGAGCCGAGCCGGCCGACCGCGCTTCTGTTCGGATCGCAGAAGATCAACTTGCACGAGGTCGCTCGCACCTTTGAGCCGAAGGCGAAGGCGCCGACCCCGGGCTCCGGCGATTTCTGCCTCATTGCTGCGGTGCCTCTTGCCGACATCCGCGCCAGCCTCGAAGCCAACGGTGTGGCGGTCGAAGTCGGACCTGTCGAGCGCACCGGTGCTCGCGGCAGGATGATGTCGGTCTATTTCCGGGATCCCGACGACAACCTGGTCGAGGTCAGCGAATATCGAACTTAGCTGAAAAGCCCAGGCTGACCGCGTCCGATACCTCGGCGCCGCGGTCGCGCAAGGACGAATGGCCAAACATGCTTTGCCCAGTCTTCCTCAGTTTCGCCAGAATGGTGCTCATGTAAGAGCCTGCGGCAGACCATCGCGGCGACGTTTCGCTGTTCCGTGGTCTGGCAATCGCCGCTATAGCAAAGTTTTGTTGCCTTCCTGCGCCGGTGAAGCGCAAGATATGTTGACGCGACCCGGCTGGCAGGGAAGCGTGTGTTGGACCAGGAACCGAAACAGAGTGCTTTTTCGACGCCGAGAGCCTGATGGCCTCCTGGAGCGGGTGCGTACTTACCTATGGCCGCGCCGCTCGTTCTCGCGCTCCGTTCAGTATTTCTCCAAGCGCATTCTGCGGCTGAAAGCGACGCCCCATTCGGTGGCCGCCGGAGTCGCGGCAGGCGTTTTCGCCTCCTTCTTCCCGCTGGGCTTCCACTTCATCATCGCCGCCGTGCTCTGCTGGGTGATCGCCGGCAATCTGGTGGCGGCAGCCCTCGGTGCGGTGTTCTTCGGCAATCCGCTGTCCTTCCCGCTGCTCTGGGGCGCGTCCTGGGAGACTGGCAAGCTCATCCTGCATGAACATCTGCCCAGGCATGGGCCGCCGGAGCATCTCGGGGAAATGATGCACACGCTTTCCTTCGCCAAGCTGTGGCACCCGATCCTGGAGCCGATGCTTCTCGGCGCGGTGCCCCTCGGCTTGGTCTTTGGGCTCGTCTTCTATGGTGTCACGCGGTGGGGCATGACCGCTTTTCGCGCGCAACGGCAGCGGCGAATGACCGAGCGAGCCAGGAAGGCCCGGCAGGGCGGACGGGAAGTTCCCGCGGAATGATCATCGGCATCGGCAGTGACCTGATCGACATCAGACGTATCGAGAAGTCCCTGGAACGGCACGGCCAGCGCTTTATCCAGCGTATCTACACCGAGGTCGAGCAGGCCAAGTCGGAGAAGCGCGCGGCCCGTGCCGCTTCCTACGCCAAGCGCTTCGCCGCCAAGGAGGCCTGCGCCAAGGCGCTTGGCACCGGCATGGCCGAGGGCGTCTTCTGGCGCGACATGGGCGTGGTCAACCTGCCCAGCGGAGCGCCCACCATGGCGCTCACCGGCGGCGCTGCCGCCAGGCTGGAAAAAATCCTGCCCAAGGGCCACCATGCGCTGATCCACCTCACCATCACCGACGATTTTCCACTTGCTCAAGCCTTTGTGATCATCGAGGCAGTGCCCGCCGAACAAGCGCCACATTGATTCCATCTGACCACGGGCGGCATGACGTTGCCCAGCGCGCGCCGAGACTCTATACCAACCAACGCACAATCGAGGACGACATGAGCGTGGCTGAAAAATCGCAGAAGAAATCCGGCGGGCTTGGGGAAACCTTTTCCGTCATCATCCAGGCTCTGCTGCTCGCGCTTGTCATCCGCACGCTGCTGTTCCAGCCCTTCTCCATCCCCTCCGGCTCGATGCGGCCGACGCTGCTCGAAGGCGACTATCTGTTCGTCACCAAATGGGCCTATGGCTATTCGCGCTACTCGCTGCCCTTCGGCCCCAATATTTTCTCCGGCCGCATCTGGGGCTCTGAGCCCAAGCGCGGCGACGTGGTGGTGTTCAAGTTCCCGCCGGATCCGTCCGTCGACTACATCAAGCGCGTCGTCGGCCTGCCCGGCGACAAGATCCAGGTCAAGGACGGCCAGCTCTTCATCAACGGCACCGCCGTGCCGCGCGAAAAGGTCGGCCAGATCGACAATCCCGACATCACCGAGGTCGACCGTCCCGTCGACGTCTATCGCGAGACGCTGCCCAACGGCGTCACTTATGACACGCTCGATCTGACGCCCAATTCGATCGGCGACAACACGCGCGAGTTCGATGTGCCGCCCGGCCACTATTTCATGATGGGCGACAATCGCGACAATTCCTCCGACAGCCGCTTCACCGTCGGTTTCGTGCCGGCCGAGAACCTCGTCGGCCGCGCCAACGTCATCTTCTTCTCGATCGCCGACGGCGCAAGCCCGTTGGAAATCTGGAAGTGGCCGTCGCTGATGCGTGCCGGCCGCCTGTTCCATCTCGTCCACTAAGGTCATGGCGGCGACCAAGCGTTTGACCGCCGATGCCCTTGCCGAAGCGCTTGTCGAGCGCACCGGCCACGCCTTCGCCGACCGCCAGCGTCTGCAGCGCGCGCTGACCCATGCCAGCGCGCGTTCGACGCATGCCGGCGTCGACTACGAACGCTTCGAATTTTTGGGCGACCGCGTTCTCGGCCTGGTCGTGGCCGACATGCTGCTCGCTGCCTTTCCGGATGCCGCCGAGGGCGAGCTGTCGCTTCGCCTCAACGCGCTGGTCAATGCCGAGGCGCTCTCCGAGATCGCCGAGGAGATCGGCCTGCCGGAGCTGATCCGCGCCGGCTCCGACGTGCGCAATCTCGAAGGCCGCAAGCGAACCAATCTGCGTGCCGACGCGCTGGAGTCGCTAATCGCCGTGCTTTATCTGGATGGTGGCCTTGAGACCGCCCGCGCGTTTATCCATCGCTACTGGCAGCCGCGCTCGCAGGCGATCGGTGCTGCCCGCCGCGACGCCAAGACCGAGCTGCAGGAGTGGGCGCACCAGGCGGCGTCGGGCGCGGTGCCGGCCTACCGGGTGGATGCTCGCGAAGGGCCCGACCACGACCCGCTGTTCACCGTCAGCGTCAAGGTCGGCTCTTTCGCGCCGGCGATCGGCAGCGGCCGTTCCAAGCGGGAAGCGGAGCAGGCGGCGGCGGCCGCGTTGCTGCTGCGCGAAGCCGTATGGAGCGCTGCATGACCGCCACCGAAACCTCCGAAACGCCTCCTACGCGCTCAGGCTTCGTCGCCCTGATTGGCGCGCCCAATGCCGGCAAGTCGACGCTGGTCAATCAGCTGGTCGGCGCGAAAGTGTCGATCGTCACCCACAAAGTGCAGACCACGCGAGCCATCGTGCGCGGCATCGCCACGCATGACAACGCGCAGATCGTCTTCGTCGACACGCCCGGCATCTTCAAGCCGAGGCGGCGGCTGGACACGGCCATGGTCACCACCGCCTGGGGCGGCGCCAAGGATGCCGATGTCGTGGTGCTGCTGATCGATGCCGAACGCGGCATCAAAGGCGACGCCGACGCGATCCTCGACCGGCTGAAGGACGTCAAGCAGCCGATGCTGCTCGTCCTCAACAAGGTCGACCGGGTCAAGCCGGAGACGCTGCTTGCTTTGGCCGCGGCAGCGAACGAAAGAGTGCCGTTCAAGCGCACCTTCATGGTCTCGGCGCTCACCGGCTCCGGCTGCAAGGACCTGCTCGATTATCTTGCCGAGACCCTTCCAGCCGGTCCCTGGTACTATCCGGAAGACCAGATCTCCGATCTGCCGATGCGCCAGCTCGCGGCCGAGATCACGCGCGAAAAGCTTTATCTGAGGCTCCATCAGGAGCTTCCCTATTCCTCGCATATCGAGACCGAGAAGTGGGAGGAGAAGAAGGACGGCTCGGTGCGCATCGAGCAGGTCATCTATGTCGAGCGCGAGAGCCAGAAGAAGATCGTGCTTGGCCACAAGGGCGAGACGATCCGCGCCATCGGCCAGGCCGCGCGCGCCGAGATCGCCGAGATCCTCGAGCAGAAGGTGCATCTTTTCCTGTTCGTCAAGGTGCGCGAGAACTGGGGCGACGACCCCGAGCGCTATCGCGAGATGGGATTGGAGTTTCCCAACTGATGCATGTCGCCCCAAAGCGACGCGGTTTTGGGATAACGACATGCACAGCCCGAAGATGGATATCGACACCGCTCTCGTGCGGCGGCTCGTCGACGCGCAGTTTCCCGAATGGCGGCATCTGCCTGTGAAGCCGGTCGCGTTCGGCGGCTGGGACAACCGCACCTTCCATCTCGGCGACACGATGGCGGTCAGGCTGCCAAGTGCTGCTCCCTATGCGCTGCAGGTCGAGAAGGAGCATCGCTGGCTGCCCAAGCTCGCGCCGCTTCTGCCGCTGCCGATTCCCGAGCCGCTCGCCATGGGCGAGCCGGCGGCGGGCTATCCCTGGCACTGGTCCGTCTACCGCTGGATCGAAGGCGAGACGGCGAAAACCGGGCACATCGCCGACCTTCGCGCGTTCGCGGTCTCCCTGGCTGAGTTCCTCGTTGCCCTGAAACGGATTGATCCGACCGCCGGCCCGGCACCTGACCAGCACAATTTTTATCGCGGCGGCCCGCTGGCCGTCTATGACGGCGAGGCGAGACAGGCCATCGCCGCGCTTGAAGGCCGGATCGATACGCAAGCCGCCACTGCCGTCTGGAAGGCGGCGCTTGCTGCCGGCTGGCACGGCTCGCCCGTCTGGTTCCACGGCGATGTCGCCTCAGGCAATCTGCTGGTCAAGGACGGCCGTCTGAGCGCTGTCATCGACTTCGGCACGTCGGGCGTCGGCGATCCCTCCTGCGATCTGGCGATTGCCTGGACGCTGTTCGAGGGCGAGAGCCGCGAGGCATTCCGCGCGCGCATCGCCGTCGATGACGCGACCTGGGCGCGCGGACGCGGCTGGACGCTGTGGAAGGCGCTCATCACCGTTGCCGGTCACGACGCCAACCAGGCCGAGGTCGGGAGGCAGCGCCGGGTGATCGACGAAGTGCTCGCCGATCATCGCAAATTGGGATGACGGCGCCGAGCAGGCGCTCTCACCGGTCGAGTATCCATGCAGTGGCAAGTCGCTTCGCAGGCCGCCGTACAAAGCTTTCCGTGCCGTAATAGGCAACGATCGCGACCGCGATGACCGCCCAGATCGCGACGCCGAGCCATTGCTGCTGGATATAGTCGCCGTGGACGAACGCCTTGGCGAGGAAGCGTACGCTGTTCTGGTGTGAGACATGCATCAGGATGGCCAGCAATACGCTGCCCGTGTTCTGGTAAAGCCAGGTGAAGACGATCCCGGCCAGCACGACGTTGATCGTGCTGTAGAGGCTGAGATCGCCGAGCAGGCCGAGCGGCAAGTGCCAGATTGCCCATATCACGCCGAGGATCAGGCTGCCGGCGAGCGCGGGGCGACGGCCAAGAAGATGCGGGGTCGCGAAGCCGCGCCAGCCGGGTTCCTCGCCCAGCGGACCGCTGAATACGGCATAGAGCGCGATCATGGGCGCCACCTCGGAGAAGGTAGGAATGTTCCCCCACGACGGCTCCGCCGAACCGAGGAACGGATTGATCAGGATCGAGGCGAGCTGTGTCCCGAACGGCAGGCCGACCGCCACCAGATACCAGATCGGGCGAACGCGCCATTTCACCATCGAGGCGAGGATGGTCTTCACCGCGCCCCAGCCGCCGGCGAGTGCCGCGACGGTGAAGCCCGAGATTGCCGGTCCGAAGGTGAACCAGGGAATGCTCTCGCCATACGACAGATAGAAGGGAATGAACGCCAGCCATGTCAGGCCGAGCGCCAGCGAAAAGAAGATGGTCAACTGGTGCCCGCGCACCACGCCCAGGAAGGAGCTCATATCGATCCTCTCATCGGGCCATTGTAGCGAGTGGTCGCCTGCCCGAGAGGTCGACGCTTCGGGAAATAGCCAGCCGAGCCGCTCGGCGGTCTGCGCCGGTTCATCCGGTCAACGCGCCGATATTTGGCGCTGGCGCGGCCGAAAAATCCCGAACGGTTTCTGAGAATTTTCCGATATTGCCGCCGCGGCGGCAGCGGCGGATGTTGCCTGCCATCACTGTCGGAACAGATTATGGG
>NZ_RZSN01000086.1:15111-24490 GCF_003997315.1 Mesorhizobium sp. M1A.F.Ca.IN.020.04.1.1 | reverse complement strand
ACCTGGGGCACCGGGCCCGGCGTGCTGGAGCCCTTCGTGCTGCGCGTGCGCGAGGCGCAGAAGCGTGGGCTCGTCGAGTTCAAGTTCCGCTACCGGGTCAACGAGATCACGCGGACCGGGAAGACGGTGACCGGGGTGCGGGGCGACGTGCTGGAGCCAAGCACGGTCGAGCGTGGACGCAAGAGCTCGCGCAACGTGGCCGGGGATTTCGAGCTCCACGCCCAGGTCGTGATCGTCGCTTCCGGCGGCATCGGCGGCAACCACGAGCTGGTGCGTAAGAACTGGCCGCAGCGTCTCGGCGCGCCGCCGAAGCGCATGATCACCGGCGTGCCGGACCATGTCGACGGCCGCATGCTGGCAATTGCCGAATCAGCGGGCGGGAGGGTCATCAACCGCGACCGCATGTGGCACTATGTCGAGGGGATCAAGAATTGGGCGCCGGTCTGGACCGATCACGCCATACGTATTCTGCCGGGCCCCTCTTCGCTATGGCTCGACGCGCGCGGCAGACGGCTGCCGGTGCCGCTTTTCCCAGGCTTCGATACGTTAGCCACGCTCAGCCATATCATGAGCACCGGCTTCGATTATTCGTGGTTCATCCTGACGAAGAAGATCATCCAGAAGGAGTTCGCGCTGTCGGGCTCGGAGCAGAATCCGGACCTCACCGGCAAGAGCTGGCGGCAGGTGCTTGGCCGCGCCACGTCGGGCATTCCCGGCCCGGTGAAAGCCTTCATGGAAAAGGGCGAGGATTTCATCGTCGAGGCCAACCTTTCGAAGCTGGTGGCGCGGATGAACGGGCTGGCCGGCGAGCCGCTGCTCGATGTGGCGCAGGTCGAACGCGAGATCCGCGCCCGCGACATGCAGCTCGACAACCCGTTCTCCAAGGATGCGCAGGTCACCGCGCTGCGCGGCGCGCGCGCTTATCTCGGCGACAGGCTGATCCGCACCGCAAAGCCGCACAAGATGCTCGATCCGGCGAACGGCCCGTTGATTGCGGTCCGCCTCAACATCCTCACCCGCAAGACGCTGGGCGGCCTGCAGACCGATCTCGACAGCCGCGTGCTCGACGCGGAGGGCGAGCCGGTGCCTGGTCTCTATGCGGCGGGCGAGGTCGCCGGCTTCGGCGGCGGCGGCGTGCACGGCTATGCGGCTCTCGAAGGCACCTTCCTCGGCGGCTGCATCTTTTCCGGACGCAGCGCCGGAAGGGCGGCGACGAAGGCGGTCGGCTGAGCGATCGAACGGTGTTGCCAAAAGCTCGTGAGCTCGGCCCACCTTGTATGCTGCGGCCTCATTCGGGGGTTTGATGTTGCTTGAAGTCGATGCCGGAAAGGGCGTTGACGATGCACGGAGACCTCATACCAAGCGGCCTCCGGCAAGTTTGGCCTCTTCCCCAAGCAAGATGGCCCTTACAACGGGTACCCACGCGCTTTAACGGATGCTAATATTCTCCGTTACTCGGGAAGGTCGCAATGTCCAAGGTTTGTTTGTTGTGCGCGTGCCTTCTTTTGCTGGCCGGCTTGTCGACACCGGCCTCCTCTGAGACCCAGATCGGTCAACGCAGCCATAGATATGCGCTCGTAATCGGTAACTCGGCCTACCGTTTTGCGTCATCGCTTCCCAACGGGGTAAATGATGCGAATGCCATCTCCCGAGTTTTGCAAGAGACGGGCTTCGACGTCACCCTTGGATTGGATACCGACGCATCAACGTTCAGGGAACTCATCGGAAAATTCAGGCGAAACTTGCGGCCGGGTGACGTCTCGCTTTTTTACTTCGCCGGACACGGGCTCCAAGCGAACGGGGAGAACTACCTATTGCCGGTTGACGCCGCCCTTCAACGTCCGGCCGACTTGGCTCTGGAGGCTGAGCGCCTGCAAGACATCATCGCCGCCATGACGGCCGAGGAAAATATCGCAATCGTCCTTCTCGATGCCTGTCGGGACAATCCTTTCGTTAAGCAATTGAGTGGACCGGGTCAAAGTCGCGGCCTTGCCATAGGAAAGGGGCTGGGAGCCTTAGATGCTGGCAGGGGAGTCTTTATCGGCTTTGCAACACAACCCGGCAACGTGGCTCTCGATGGAGCCGTCAATCATAGTCCGTTTGCAGACTCTCTTGTGAAGCGGATAAAGACTCCTTCGATCGACATTGAAATTCTCATGCGTCGCGTCCGGTTGGACGTCATGAACGCGACTTCTGGGAAGCAGGTTCCCTGGAGCAACTCGTCCCTGGTGGAGCCGGGATTCTCATTCAACCCGGATGCCGCGTCTAGTCCGTCTTCGGCAGACGCCTATCAGCCAGACATCAACGCGGCGGCAGAGCTCGAATTCTGGAAATCAATCAAGGATACATCCGATGTCTCGATGTATCGTGCTTATCTAGCGGCATTTCCGCATGGTGCATTCGTCGAAATTGCAAAGAGCCGAATTGCCAAGTTCCAAGCACCTACGCCGCCACGCAAAAAGATCCTGCCAAAGAAAGTCAGTCGCAAGCCGCAAGTGTCGTTGCCTATCGATGAACCTTCCAATCGTTCGGCAAAAACGAGCGCACCAGCTAAACCGGAATCCGTGGGGCGATGCAGGGATGGCAACAAGGAGAGGTGTCGCCAGAGATGCCGTGAAGGCGCAAGGCGTGCCTGTCGCAAGCTGCAACAGCTAGGGGGTTAGTAACGCCGATGACTGCCTTGCGCGCGGTGGGACTTAGGCCGCGCCGCCGACTGCGACTGGAGACGAGCAAGGGTGCATGAAAAAAAGCTGAACTCAAGAACGCTCGGGTACCACTGCCGACCCGATCGGGATCGTGGATTAATACGCCACGTGAACCTCGCCGCGTGAGCGTAGGCAGCCAGCGACTGCTGCGGCCGGCGAGGCAAATGCGCGGGAGTTCAGTTTGATTAATTGGCGCGCCCGAAGAGATTCGAACTCCTGACCCCCAGATTCGTAGTCTGGTGCTCTATCCAGCTGAGCTACGGGCGCGCATCAGGCCGTGTGAGACACAAGCCCCGCGATCCGGTCGAGACGCCGGCCGCGATGTGGAGTGTTCCCTAACGACTGAATTTCGGAAAAGCAAGCCGGCCCGGCAAAAGTTTTGTCGCAGGCGTTTACAGGATCACATTCCGACCGGGGTCTTTGCTTCGCGGAACTCCGAAGCGGGAACGTCTTCCCTGGCCTGCCACGGTCAAGCCGGGCGGCGCAGGCCGTTGCGGGCCTGATCGAGTCGCACCGGCTGGTCGGGGATGGTGACGGCGAAGACCGTGCGGCCGCCGATCGATTCGACCAGCTCCACCGTGCCGCCATGGGCGCGGATCAGCTCATGGGCGATCGCCAGGCCAAGGCCGGTGCCGCCGCTGCGCGCCGAGCCGCGGAAGGCGGCGAACAGGTTCTCGCGCGCCTTGGGCGGGAGGCCGGGGCCGGTGTCGCTGACGGTGATGCGGCTGACGCTGCCCAAGCGCTCGGCCGAGACGGCGAGCCGACGCACCACCGCGCTCTCGGTGTCGGCCGCCATTGCCTGCACCGAGTTGCGGCACAGATTGGTGAGCACGCGGAAGAGCTGGTCGGAATCGGCGTCGACTTCGAAGGTGAGCTCGACGGCATTGATGAATTCGATGCCCTCCTCGATATCGAGCAGGCCGTGCACGTCGTCGACCAGCTGGCGCAGCCGCAAGCGGCGGCGCGACGGCGCCGGCTCCTGTGTGCGGCCATAGGCAAGCACGCCCTCCGAATAGGCGACGGCGCGGTCGAGCGCGCGCAGGAGCTTCGGCGCGAAGGACTGCACGGTCGGATCCTTCACCTGGCGCAACCGGTCCGACATAAGCTGCGCGGAAGCCAGGATGTTGCGCATGTCGTGGTTGATCTTGGACACGGCAAGCCCGAGATTGGCGAGGTGCTTCTGCTCGGCGAGCATTTTTTGCAGCCGATCCTGCATCTGCGACAACTCGCGCTCGGCGACGCCGATCTCGTCGGCACGCTCCGTCGGGCAAATTATGCGGCCGGGATCGTCCGGCGCCTCGGAGAAGGACAGGATCGAGCGCGTCATGGTGCGGATCGGGCCGATCATGATCAGATCGATCGCCGCATAGACAAGCATGGCGGTGAACAGCGAGATCAGCAGCGAGACGACGGCGACGTTACGCGAATATCTGAGCATGGCGTTGCGCAGACTGTAGTCCGGCATGATCAGCTCGAATTCCTTGTCGCTGTCGCCGACCGGGCCGAAGACGCGCAGCATCCGGTTTCCGCCGGCGAACAGCGTTTCCAGCGCGCCGGTCATGCCGTTGACCAGACCCACATTGGCAATGTCGATATGCTCGTCGACCTTCGGCGGCATGTCGGCCACGACCAGCAGCCGCGAGACGCCGCCGTCGCGCACCGCGATCGCCTTGGCGCCGATCGCCATCAGCACGTCGTTCTGGGCGGTGTGCGACAGGGAGTTGGGCTCGCCCTGCAGCAACACGATCGACACGGCGGCGGAGGTGCTCAGCCGCTCCTTCAGCCAGTTCACCCGGTAGCTGGCGATCCAGGGCAGGAAGATCAGGATTTCGGCGAGCAGCACGAAGACGATGGTGAGAAGCAGAAGCTTGGTCGACAGACCGCGCGACAGCGGCACCCGGCGCGGCGAGCTTGCCGCCGCGGGGCGTGGCTTTTCATCCGTTGACAGGACTTCACTTGTCATGACGCGGTTTTCACGAAGGCTTGATCGAGCAAGATTATGCGATTTGCGGCTTTTTTGCCAATTTCGCCGCCAGCCAGTGAAAAAATGCCTTTGGGCGGGCTGGATTGACTTCCAAAATCCTTCTTCCTATAAGCCCGCTCACGCTCGGGCCTTCCGTCCCGGCGCGGTTTCGATCGCGCCTATAACCGGCCCGGCAAAGCTCCTGTTACAGTGTGACAGAATCAAGAAGGGCCGCACGCCGCGGTATTAAAACAAATGAAGCGTACCTACCAACCGTCCAAACTCGTCCGCAAGCGCCGGCACGGTTTCCGTGCCCGTATGGCCACCAAGGGTGGCCGCGGCGTCGTCGCAGCCCGCCGCAACCGCGGCCGCAAGCGGCTCAGCGCCTGAACGAAAGACGAGATCGTTGCCCGCAACCGGCAAGCCAAAGGGGAAAACTCCCGGGCGGCTTCTGAAACGCGCGGATTTCATGGCTGTGCGCGGCGGCGAGAAGCGCCGCGGGCGGCTTTTTCTCGTCGAGGTTCTCGACCGGGGCGACGATTGTGCGCCACGCGTCGGCTACACCGTGACCAAGAAGGTCGGCAACGCCGTGGTGCGCAACCGCGTCCGGCGGCGGCTGAGAGAAGCCGTGCGAACGCATGCCGCCGATGACATGGCGCCCGGCAGTGACTATGTCATCGTCGGGCGCGAAGACGTGCTTGCCATTCCGTTCGGCCAGTTGAAGGCCGAGCTTTCCCGCCGGCTGCGCGGAACACGATAGGCCAAGGGCTTTCGATGGAAAACAACCGCAATTTCTTCATCACCATCGCGCTGTCGGTGCTGATCCTGACGCTCTGGCAGGTGTTCTACATGAACCCCAAGATGGAGCAGCAACGCGAGCAGGCCCGCATCGAGCAGCAGCGCGTCGAGGCGCAGAAGAAGGAAGCGCAGGGGACCAATCCGGGCGCGGCCGGGACGCCGGCGCCGGCTCCGGGCGCCATCCCGACCGCACCTGGCGGCGAGACAGTCACTGTCGAGAGCCGTGACCAGGCTGTTGCCGCGACCAAGCGCATCAAGATCGACACGCCGAGCCTCGAGGGCTCGATCAATCTCACCGGCGCTCGCCTGGACGACCTCAAGCTCAAGCACTACACCGAGACGGTCGACAAGAATTCGCCCGAGATCCAACTCCTCAATCCGCAGGCGCTACCGACCGGCTATTTCGCCGAGATCGGGTTCGTCGGCACCGACAAGACCGGCGCGGTGCCGAGTTCCGACACGGTGTGGAGCGTTGAGGGCAATCCGACGCTGACCCCGTCGACGCCGGTGACGCTGACCTACACCAACGACAAGGGCCTGACCTTCAAGCGCACCATCTCGGTCGACAACGATTATATGTTCACCGTTTCGGACACCGTGCAGAATTCGGGAAGCGCTGCCGTCAGCCTGTTCAACTACGGTCGCGTCACGCGCTACGACAAGCCGGCGGTCGCCAGCACTTATGTGCTGCATGAAGGCCTGATCGGCGTTACTGGCACCGAGGGGCTGACGGAATACAAATACGCGGCAATAGAGAAGGACAAGGAAGTCAAGCCAGGCAAGTCGACCGACGGCTGGCTCGGCATCACCGACAAGTACTGGGCCGTCACCATGGTGCCGACCGAAAAGCAGCCCTTCCAGCCACGCTACGGCTATTTCGAGGACGGGCGCCATCGCTACCAATCCGACTTCCTCACTGATCCGATCAACATCGAGGCCGGCCAGTCCGCAACCATCGAAACCGAAGTGTTCGCCGGCGCCAAGGAAGTTGCCAAGATCAACGCCTATGAGGCTGACCGCCATATTCGCCAGTTCAATTTGCTGATCGACTGGGGCTGGTTCTATTTCATCACCAAGCCGATGTTCTGGCTGATCGACACGCTGTACAAATTCTTCGGCAATTTCGGCCTAGCGATCCTGGCCACGACCGTCATCGTCAAGGCCATCTTCTTCCCGCTGGCCAACAAGTCCTACGCGTCGATGGCGAACATGAAGAAGGTGCAGCCGAAGATGCTGGAAATCCGCGAGAAATACGCGGACGACAAGATGAAGCAGCAGCAGGCGATGATGGAGCTCTACAAGACGGAAAAGATCAATCCGTTGGCCGGCTGCTGGCCGGTGGCGCTGCAGATCCCGGTCTTCTTCTCGCTCTACAAGGTGCTCTACATCACCATCGAGATGCGGCACGCGCCGTTCTTCGGCTGGATCCACGACCTCGCGGCGCCCGATCCGACCTCGGTGTTCAACCTGTTCGGCCTGCTGCCCTTCGCGCCGCCGGCCTTCCTCCCGCATATGGGCGCCTGGGCGGTCGTGATGGGCATCACCATGTTCCTGCAGATGCGCATGAACCCGACGCCGCCGGACCCGACGCAGGCCGCGGTGTTCACCTGGATGCCGGTCCTCTTCACCTTCATGATGGGTTCCTTCCCGGCCGGCCTCGTCATCTACTGGGCCTGGAACAACCTGCTCTCGATCCTGCAGCAGGGCGTGATCATGAAGCGCCAGGGCGCCAAGATCGAGTTGTGGGACAATCTGGCGGCGATGTTCCGCAAGAAACCATCGCCGGCGGAATAGATGGCACCCCGGCCCTAACACCAAAAACCCCGGCATGACCGGGGTTTTTTCGTTGGCGGCTTGCCCTATGGCGCTCCGGACAGAACTTCGCGCAGCCGTCTTTCGGAATTTGGCCTGCCCCCGCGAAACTGCGGCATGGCCTGCCTCGTAGCTTCCCCGGTCCTCCCCAAAAGCTGCGACGGCTTCCGGCGCAGCGACGCCGGTGTTGGGAAGGCCGTCCGGCAGGCCGGGGTCCCGCGGGGGGACCCCGGTTTTTCCTCCTAAAGCGCGACGCGCTTTAGGGACTTTGTTTTAATGCAGTGTCGTTTTCCCAAAACCGCTCCACGCTTTTGGGCGACATGCACCAGCTCACTCCATGACGGCGCTGTGGTCGACCTTGGCCGGTGTGCCAGGCTTGCGCAGCAGAAGCACAAGCGGGATGGCGGCGAGCGAGAGCAACATCATCAGCTCGAAGTCGTCGACATAGCTGATGATCGTTGCCTGCAGCGTGACCAGCCCGTCGAGCGCGGCGCGGCCGGCGGCGGTGTAAGGGCTCAGCGCCTGCGCGATCGCCGGATCGCCGAACGCCGGATTATAGGGCGTCACATAGTCGGCGATGTTGGCATGGTTGATCTGCTGGTTCTGCGTCAGAAGCGCGGTGACGACCGAGATGCCGACGCTGGAGCCGATGTTGCGCGACAGATTGTAGAGGCCCGTCCCTTCAGCGCGCCGTTCCGGCGCCAGCGTGGCGAAGGTGATGGTGGTGAGCGGCACGAACAGGAAGCCTAAGCCGGCGCCCTGGATGAAGCCGGTGCGGATGATCGTCCATTGCGAAACGTCCGGGGTCCAGCCGGTCATGTCGTACATCGCCCAGGCGGTGACGGCGAGCCCCGTGAACAGCAGCCAGCGCGTGTCGACCTTGCCGACCAGCCGGCCGACAAGGAACATGCAGGCCATGGTGCCTAGGCCGCGCGGTCCCATGACGATGCCGGCGGTCACCACGGGATAGCCCATCAGCGTTTGCAGGTAGGGCGTCATCAGCGCCAGCGAGGCGAGATAGGTGATGCCTATGATGAAGATGAACACCATGCCGACCGCGAAATTCCGGTCGAGGAACAGCCGCGGGTTCACGAAGGTGTCGCGGGCGGTGAAGGTGTGGACGATGAAGATATAGAAGGCCGACGCGCAGACCAGCGCCTCGACGATGATCTCGGACGAGGAGAACCAGTTGAGCTGCTCGCCGCGGTCGAGGAACATCTGCAGCGAAGCGATGGCGAGGCTGAGCATGCCGAAACCCAACCAGTCGAGCCGGGCCTTGAGGTCGAGCTTGGTCTCCTGCACGAACATCGAGACGCCGGCGAAAGCCAGCACGCCGATCGGCACGTTGATGTAGAAGACCCAGCGCCAGGAAACATTCTCGGTCAGCCAGCCGCCGATGACGGGCCCAAGCACCGGGCCGACCATCACCGAAACGCCGAACAGCGCCATGGCCGAACCGCGCTCCTCGACGCTGTAGATGTCCAGCAGGATACTCTGGGACAGCGGTACAAGGGCGGCGCCGAACAGGCCTTGAAGCAGCCGAAAGCCGACGATCTGCGGCAGCGACTGGGCAAAGCCGCACAGCACCGAGGCGACGACGAAGCCGGTGATGGCGACCAGCAGGATGCGCTTGCGGCCGAAGCGGTTGGCAAGATAGCCCGAAGGCGGCGTCATCACCGCCGCGGCGACGATATAGGAAGTGAGCACCCAGTTGATCTGGTCGGCGCTCGCCGACACGCTGCCCTGGATATAGGGCAGCGCCACATTGGCAATGGTGGTGTCCAGCGCCTGCATGATGACCGCCAGGATGACGCAGGCGGTGATGGCGCCGCGATTGGCGACCGCAGGGGTGCCCGTGGCGACGGTGCTCATGACTTTTGCTCAAACCGCTTGAAGAGGTCGGTCACGAAATCGGGCAGGCCGCGGGCATGGCCGGTGTCTATGCTGACAACCGCGCTCATGCCCCCGCGCAGCGGCGGCTTGCCTTGCGGGTCGTCGATCGTCACCCGCATCGGAATGCGCTGCACGACCTTGACCCAGTTGCCGCTGGTGTTCTGCGCCGGAAGCAGCGAGAAGCTCGAGGACGAGGCCGGGCTGATGC
>NZ_RZSN01000086.1:0-15101 GCF_003997315.1 Mesorhizobium sp. M1A.F.Ca.IN.020.04.1.1 | reverse complement strand
CATGCCAGACCGCGCCCGGATAGCCATCGATGCTGATCGTCGCCTTTTGCCCCGGCCGGACATAAGTGAGCTCGGTTTCCTTCGGCTCGGCGGCGATCCAGATGTCGGTCGACGAGACCAGGCTGAAGGCCGGCTGCGAGGCGGGAAGGTACTTGCCGACCTGCAGCGCATCGACATTGGTAACGACGCCGTCGAACGGCGCCTTGACGACGGAATCGCCGAGATTGCGCTGGGCATCATCCAGTGCCGATTGGGCCTGCAGGTAGAAGGGGTTCTTCTCGACCGGCTGGTCGGCGTCGCCGCCGAGCTGGGCGAGCGTTGCCTGCGCCTGCGCCTTGGCGACGATGACTTTCTGCCGGGCGGCGATGAGATCGTGCTGGGCGCTGTCGAAAGTCGCCTTCGAGGCGGTTGAGGTCTTGAGCAGATCCTGCTGACGCTGGAAGGCCGCCTCGTAATAGGGGATGTCGGCCTCGGCCTGGACGATCTGCGCCAGCGATTGCTGGTAGCTCGCCTGCAAGGTCAACACCTGGTTGCGCACCGTGCCGAGTTGCGCCTGAGCGCCGGCCAGCGCCGTCTCGAACGAGGCCGGCCGCAAGCGGAAGAGCACCTGGCCCTTCTTAACCGCCTCGTTGTCATGCACGTCGATCTCCTGCACGGTGCCGGAAACATCGGTGGAGACGCCGAGCGACTGCGCCTGGATATAGGCATTGTCGGTGGTCATGACCTGACCGCCGACGAAGTAGTAATAGCCGCCGACCGCCAGCGCCACGGGAAGCAGCGCAAACAGGACAGACCGGGTTAAGCTGCGCCGCGGCTTGGCCCGGGCCGGCGAAGCTATCGTGACGGCGGCCGGCTTCGGCTGGGCCGAGGGTGCTTCGAGCGCAGCAGGTTCCGGCGCGACAGGGGCTTCCAGCTCATCGTTTTCGATCCCCGGATTGGCGGCACGCCTTTGCTCGCGCTGGCTGTCCAGGCGAATGACCTGGTCGCTGCTTCTGTCGCCGGCATTGTCGCCGTCGGCGGGCTTGCGTGGTGAGGCTGGTTCAGACATGGACTTTCTCCCGGTCGACGGCCGGCTGGGCGCAGGCCTCGAGCAGATTGGATTTGATCAGACAAAGTGTTTGCAGCTCCTGCCGCGCGTCCGCGGAAAGGTGAATGCCTTGCTGTCGAGACAGATAGGGCCGCACCTGCCAATGCCCGCGAGTCTGGCTCGAGCGGCGCGAGCGCTGCTCGAAGCGTTTTCCGGGCAGGCGCGCGACGTCGTGCAGGACGAAGCTGCTGGTGAGCGAGGAAGGCATGGGAGGAACTTCGGAGTCGGCAGACAAGCTTTCCTGAGCATGCTTATTATCATCATGCACATAATCCTGCTGGACGCGGTGCGCAAGACCGGCTAAGCCGCCTGGAGCAAACGTCGCGCCGACGTGGCGCAACTGAAGGCCGGCAGAGGCACGCACGAAAAATGAAGATGAACCGGCTCAGGATCGCGACCGTGGCTGCCCTCCTGACATGCGCGATTCCGGCCGCCGCCAAGGAAGCGGTGAGCTGCGGCGGCGCGGCAATGCTCGGCGGCGCGCAGCTCAACTGCAGCCACGTGCAACCCAAGGCTCCGCCGCAGTTCTGCACCTATAGCTGGGCCCTGCACACCTCGGCCGGCGACCAGAAAGTCGTCGACGGCAGTTTCACGCTGCCGCCCGGCGCCTCCAACGTCCAGGTCTATCAGGGCAGCGGTTTCGACAGCGCGCTTTCCAACCCGATCGTGATCTGTCGCGGCAGCCGCTGAGCGCGGGTTGGTGCTGCAGCCGGATCACGGTAGTTTGATCGGGAGACAGGGTCGCCAGGGCGCCGCCTCGTGCCTGCCAACTAAGGACTGACCGCGATGACCGGACCCAACCCCAACATCAAGCATCCCATTGCGATGCATCCGCGCGTCGGCTTCCTGAAGCCGCTGGTCAATGCGCCGAACATCGAGATCGGCGACTTCACCTATTACGACGATCCCGACGGCCCGGACAAATTCGCCGAGAGGTGCGTGCTGCACCACTATCCCTTCATCGGCGACAGGCTGATCATCGGCAAATTCTGCGCCATCGCCGAGGGTGCCCGCTTCATCATGAACGGCGCCAATCACGCCATGTCCGGCTTCTCCACCTATCCGTTCAATATTTTTGGCCATGGCTGGGAGGAAGGTTTCGACCCCGAGACCTGGTCGAAAGAGATCCGCGGCGACACGATCGTCGGCAATGACGTGTGGATCGGCATGGATGCGGTGATCATGCCGGGCATCGAGATCGGCCATGGCGCGATCGTCGCCGCGAAATCGGTTGTCACGCACGACGTGCCGCCCTATGCGATCGTCGCCGGCAATGCGGCCAAGGTGGTGAAGATGCGCTTCGATGAGTTCACGGTGCGACGGCTTTTGAAAGCGGCCTGGTGGAACTGGCCGGTCGACAAGGTCAGCCGCAACCTCAACGCCATTCGAGGCGCCGACATTTCCAAGCTGGAGGCCGCCGTTTGAACGCGCCGGACAAAACCACGAGCGAAACTGCCATAAGTCCGGAGCTGTTCACCCGCGCGTGGATCTTCATCCGCGGCGTGCCGTCGATGAAATTCCTGCCGCCGGAAGGGCCGCCGGAGATCGCGTTTGCCGGCCGCTCCAACGTCGGCAAGTCGTCGCTGATCAACGCGCTGGTCGGCCAGAAGGGGCTGGCGCGCACCTCCAACACGCCCGGACGGACGCAGGAGCTGAACTATTTCGTGCCGGACGGCTTCTCCGGCGAAGGCGCCGACCTGCCGCCGATGGCGCTGGTCGACATGCCGGGCTACGGCTACGCCAGCGCGCCGAAGGACAAGGTCGACGCCTGGACGAAGCTGATCTTCGAATATCTGCAGGGCCGCGTCACGCTGAAGCGCGTCTATGTGCTGATCGACTCCCGGCACGGCATCAAGGCCAAGGACGAGGAGGTGCTGTCGCTGCTCGACAAGGCGGCGGTGTCCTACCAGATCGTGCTGACCAAGACCGACAAGATCAAGGCGGCCGGCGTGCCGAAGCTGATCGAGGAGACGCTGGCCAAGATCAAGAAACGGCCGGCGGCGTTCCCGGCGGTGCTCGCGACTTCGTCGGAAAAGGCCTCAGGGCTCGACGATCTGCGCGCGGCGATCGCCTTGGTGGCGAACGGCGGCTGAAGCATTTTCGCCTTGGAGCAAGGCAGCCGCGCATGGTGCTGCCCCTCACCCAGCCTCCGCTTCGCCCCGGCTGACCTTTCCCCGAGGGGAGAGGAGATTGCCGGCGCTGGCGCTAGTCTTTTCTCCCTCAACGGGAGAAGTGTAGCCGCGAAGCGGCCCGGATGAGTGGGCTGGCGCCGTCTGTGCGGATTGCCCCTGCCCAGATCGAACAAGGAAGGGCAGGACCAGCCGTGATCGGCCGAGCTGACTGCGCCTCCCGACGCCCCGCTCAATCCGTCTCGTCGCGCTCCAGCGCATGGTCGCGCCGGCCGGCAAGGATTTCGCGCTTGCCGACATGGTTGGGCGCGCCGACCAGGCCTTCCTTCTCCATGCGTTCGACCAGCGAGGCGGCGCGGTTATAGCCGATGCCGAGGCGGCGCTGGATGTAGGAGGTCGAGCATTTCTTGTCGCGCTTGACCACTTTGACCGCCTCCTCATAGAGGGCGTCGCCATCCTCGGCGTCGATCGAGCCCTTGTCGAAGACTGGACCCGTGTCGGCCGGATCTTCTTCCTCTTCCTCGCCGGCGGTGACCGTATCGAGATATTCCGGGCGGCCTTGCGCCTTCAAATGCGCCACGACGTGCTCGACCTCGAGATCGGAGACGAAGGGACCGTGCACGCGCACGATGCGCCCGCCGCCGGCCATGTGCAGCATGTCGCCCTGGCCGAGCAGTTGCTCGGCGCCCTGCTCGCCAAGGATGGTGCGGCTGTCGATCTTGGACGTCACCTGGAAGGAGATACGGGTGGGGAAATTGGCCTTGATGGTGCCGGTGATGACGTCGACCGACGGGCGCTGTGTGGCCATGATCAAATGGATGCCGGCGGCGCGCGCCATCTGCGCCAGCCGCTGGATGGCGCCTTCGATCTCCTTGCCGGCCACCATCATCAGGTCGGCCATCTCGTCGACGATGATGACGATGTAGGGCATCGGGGCGAGGTCGATCTCCTGCTCCTCGAACAGCGGCTCGCCCGTGCCCTTCTCGAAGCCGACCTGCACCTGCATGACCACGACCTCCCCCTTGTCGCGGGCGGCCGCGGCGCGCTGGTTGTAGCCGTCGATGTTGCGCACGCCGAGGCGCGCCATCTTGCGGTAGCGCTCCTCCATCTCGCGCACCGCCCATTTGAGCGCGGTGACCGCTTTCTTGGAATCGGTGACGACCGGCGTGAGCAGATGCGGGATGCCGTCATAGACGGACAATTCGAGCATCTTGGGATCGACCATGATGAGGCGGCATTCCTCCGGCTTCATCCGGTAGAGCAGCGACAGGATCATGGTGTTGATGGCGACCGACTTGCCCGAGCCGGTGGTGCCGGCGACCAGCAGATGCGGCATCTTGGCGAGGTCGGCGATGACCGGCTCGCCGCCGATGGTCTTGCCCAGCCCCAGCGCCAACTTGCACGATGTGTTGCGGAAGCCGGCCGATTCGATCAGCTCGCGGAAATAGACCGTCTCGCGCGTTTCGTTGGGCAGCTCGATGCCGATGACATTGCGGCCCGGCACCACGGCGACGCGCGCCGAGATGGCCGACATGGAGCGGGCGATGTCGTCGGCCAGGCCGATGACGCGGCTGGACTTCACGCCCGGCGCCGGCTCGAACTCGTAGAGCGTGACGACCGGACCCGGCCGGACATGGATGATCTCGCCCTTGACGCCGAAATCCTCCAGCACGCTTTCGAGCAGGTCCGCGTTCTGTTCCATCCGCTCCTGCGACATGTAGAAGCCCTGGCCTTCCGGCGGCATCTGCAGCAATTCCTCGGACGGAAGCTCGTAGCCGGCCGAAGCGGGCTGCGGCGCGACCTTGCCGGCGACGGGCAGGGGCGGCGCGGGTCTGGCGGCCTTGGCGCTCTTTGCGATGGGACGCGGCGCGACGGACTCAGGCGCGGGCGCGCGCGATTCGATTTCCCCAGGAGCGGACCGGAGAGCGGGCAGATCGACCGGCGCCGTCAGCGGGGCCAGACTTGCGGCCGGCCCGTGCGAGCGCCTTTCGATGACGCGGTAGAACGAGGTCGCCTCGCCGATCGCGGCGGGGCGGAACGGGCTCGGTTGCGCCGCAGGACTCATCCGCGCGGGAGCCGCGGGCGTCTGCAAAGGATCGTTCAGCCGTGCCCGCGCCAGGCGCTCGGCGAGCAAGGGCAGGCTGAACTCGAAAAACGCATCGTCGGAAAGATAGGACCAACGAAATTTCGGCGGCTGCGGCTTTTGTGCCGGAGTGGCTACGGCCCGTGGCGGCGGCGCGGCGCTGGCCTGCTGCGGCTTGACGATGGCCTGCGGCGGCTTGGCCGGGGCGGTGGCGGCCGCGCCGGGGACTGCCCGGCCCGGATTGGTCGGCTGGGGCGCCAGCGGCGCCGGACGAATGGGAAGCCCGCGGGAAGCCACCGCCTTGGCCGGCGCTTCATCAACTGGCTCCGGTGCGGGCCGTTTGTCGGAATCCGGCGTGCGAGTGAAGCGCACATTGGGCGCGAGGAAGAAATATTGCTGCCAGGCCTGGCCGCCGAACTCGTCGCCGCCAGCCGAATCGGCGGCGTTCGATTCGCCGTCAGCGGCGGCTCGCAGCGTGACGACCTGCCCTGTTTGCCGCTGCGGCGGCACGGCAGCGCCATGGTGCCGCGCGTCTTCCGAGCTGCTGTCGTCGTTGTCGCCGTAAGCGGAAGCACCGGAAGGATTGGCACGGGTAAAACGCATGGATGTCACACTCGAGATTCGTCGAACAAACGTGTCCCGAGACATAGGAACCGATGGTTAACAAGCTCTTCCGGAAGGGTCCGGGAAAAGTGCCGGTCGACGGTTCGAGTTGGGCTGGAAGAAGGAGGTGACCGGTGGCATCGAAGTCGGCTGCCGCGGCGCCGTAGCGTCGTCAAAGCGCCTCGCGTTCCTTCGCAATCGCTGCGCGCCGCAGGTTCACGCCGAGAGCGACGCCTGCTCCTCGGCCGCGAGCTTCTCGGTGCCGTAGGCCTTCAGAAAGACGTTCACGCCGGAGCGAACGACATGCTCGATCTCGGCTTGGCTCGGCGCCTTGGTGCGGTAGGAAAAAATGCACTGGCGGAAGAGGCCGGCGAGGCAGAGCTCGGTGAACTGATAGGCGGCGAGATCGACATCGTCGATCTTCAGCAGGCCGCGTTCGACGGCTTCGTTGAGGAAGATCATCACCTTGTCGTGGCCACGCTTGGGACCGCGCTCGTAGAAGCGGGCGCCAAGCTCGGGAATCCTGTCGGAAGCGCCGACCACGGTGCGCTGCGCCTGGATGACCTTGGCCGAGGTGATCTTGGCGGAGAGCACCATGCCGAACTTCACCAGCGTCTTGCGCAGGTCGTCGAAATGGTCGAGCACCTCATACATATTCTTGAAGATGGTGCCACGCTCTTCCTCGATGAGAGCCTCGAACAGCTCTTCCTTGTTGGCGAAATAGACGTAGATCGTGCCCTTGGAGACGCCGGCCTCGCGCGTGATGTCGTTCATCGACGCGGCTTCGAAGCCCTTGTCGATGAAGACGCGGCGCGCGCCTTCGATGATCTGGGCCCGTTTGATCGGATCCTGCCCGGCCGCGGGACGGCCTTTGCGCAGGTCGAGCAGATCGCTATCGGCTGTCGTTTCGACCATCGACGTCAAACCTCACGAAATATTTCGAACCAACCGGTTCGATTTGCTCTTGATATGGGCCTCTTTCCGCGCTATGTCAATCACCAATTCGAACCGAACGGTTCAGTCTGACTGACTTGTCCCAGAGAGATTATCATGTCCTCGAACGCGCCCGCTACCGCCGAAGTCCGCAATTTCCCCAACGCCAAGGTCCAGCCGTCGACCGAAGCTCCGGAAGCGCCTGTACTGCCCGCTCCTCCCGCGCCTGCCGAAGCGCCGGCCAAGAAGAAGCGCTCTGTCCGCTCGCTGCTGCTGCCGATCATCGGGCTGGGCCTCCTCGGCGCCGGCTCCTGGTACGGCTACGATTACTGGACCGACGGCCGGTTCATGATCTCCACCGACGACGCCTATGTCCAGGCCGACATGTCGTTCGTGTCGCCGAAAATCTCCGGCTATGTGGACAAGGTGCTGGTGAGCGAGAACCAGAGCGTCAAGGCCGGCGATCCGCTGTTCGTCATCGATGACGGCGACTACAAAATCGCGGTCGGCCAGGCGGAGGCGCAGATCGCCACGCTGGCGAAGACGCTCGACCGCATCGATGCGCAAACCAAGGCGGCGCAGGCCTCGCTGGCGCAAGCACAGGCGCAGAAGATCGCCGACCAGGCGGCGGCCGACAATGCGGCACGCGCACAGGCCCGCGCGGCGCAGCTGCTCAAGACGCATGTCGGCACGCAGGCACAACTCGACGACGCCCAGACGGCGCTCGACCAGGCGAAGGCAGCCCTCGCCGGCGCCGACGCGCAAATCACCGCCGCGCAGGCCAATATCGGCGTGCTCGAAGCCCAGCGTGCGGAATCCGCCAGCACGCTCGCCTCGCTGCAGCTCACCCGCGACAAGGCGCAGCGTGACCTTTCCTTCACCGTGCTCAAGGCGCCCTATGACGGCGTCGTCGGCAACCGCTCGGTCGAACAGGGCGACCTCGTCACGCCCGGCCAGAAGCTCGCCGTCGTCGTGCCGATGGATAAGCTCTACATCGTCGGCAACTTCAAGGAGACGCAGCTTGGCCGGCTGGTGCCTGGCGAGAAGGTCCGCATCACGGTCGATGCCATCGACGGCCAGACCTTCGAGGGCACGGTTTCGTCGCTGGCGCCGGCTTCGGGCGCGGTGTTCTCGCTGCTACCGCCGGAAAACGCCACCGGCAACTTCACCAAGGTGGTGCAGCGCGTGCCGGTCCGCATCGACGTGCCGGCCGACGTGCTGAAGACCGGCAAGTTGCGCGCCGGCCTGAGCGTCATCGTCGCCGCCGACAGCCGCACCGCGCCGGCCGCGACGACCAACTGAGCAGTTTGGGGGGCGGCCCGGTGGCCAATTGAGCGCCGAGCCGCCCAGCCTGTTTTGACGCAGTTCCGGGCGGAAAACGCCGCGCACTTTTGGAGCTGCCGCAGGGAGGCCATGAGATGGCAACCGCAACCATTACCGCAGGAGCAGCGCCGGCACGTCCGGCAGCCGCCGCCCCCGCCGACCACATGCCGGCGCGCCGCGTCATCGCCTTCCTGGCGATGGTGTTCGGCATGTTCATGGCGATCCTCGATATCCAGATCGTCTCGGCATCGCTGGCCGAGATCCAGGCCGGCCTCAGCGCCAGCTCCGACGAGATCCCGTGGGTTCAGACCGCCTATCTGATCGCGGAAGTGGTGATGATCCCGCTGTCGGGCTTCCTCAGCCGCATGCTGTCGACCCGCGTGCTGTTCACGACCGCGGCCGCCGGCTTCACAGCAGCAAGCGCGCTGGCCGCGACCGCCACCAACATCGACCAGATGATCGTCTACCGCGCCATCCAGGGCTTTATCGGCGGCGGCATGATTCCGAGCGTGTTCGCTGCCGCCTTCACCATCTTCCCGCCGTCGCGCCGCGCCGTCGTCTCGCCGATGATCGGCCTCGTGGCGACGCTGGCGCCGACCATCGGCCCGACGGTCGGCGGCTATATCAGCCATGCCATGTCCTGGCACTGGCTGTTCCTGATCAATGTCGTGCCGGGCATACTGGTGGCGACGGCTGCCTGGTCGCTGATCGATTTCGACAAGCCGAACCTCAAGCTGTTCTCCAAGTTCGACTGGTGGGGCCTGATCGGCATGGCCGCCTTCCTTGGCTGCATGGAATACGTGCTGGAGGAAGGCCCGAACCATGACTGGCTGCAGGAGCCGGCCGTCTTTGCCTGCGCCATCATCATGACCATAGGCGGTCTCATCTTCTTCTGGCGCGTGTTCACCGCCGAGGAGCCGATCGTCGATCTGCGGGCCTTCAACAATGTCAATTTCGCCTTCGGCTCGCTGTTCTCCTTCGTGGTCGGCATCGGCCTTTACGGGTTGACCTACCTCTATCCGGTGTTCCTCGGCCGCATCCGCGGTTACGATTCGATGATGATCGGCGAGGCGCTGTTCGTCAGCGGCCTGGCGATGTTCTTCACCGCGCCCGTTGCCGGCATCCTGTCGAACAAGATCGATCTCAGGCTGATGATGATGGTCGGCTTCATCGGCTTCGCCACCGGCACATGGTGGATGACGCATCTCACCGCCGACTGGGATTTTTATGAGCTCTTGATCCCGCAGATCCTGCGCGGCTGCTCGATGATGCTGTGCATGGTGCCGATCAACAACATCGCGCTCGGCACGCTGCCGCCGGAGCGGCTGAAGAATGCGTCGGGCCTGTTCAACCTGACCCGCAATCTCGGCGGTGCCGTCGGCCTGGCAGTCATCAACACGGTGCTGATCGACCGCAATGCCTTTCACTATGCAAGGCTTTCCGAGCATGTGCAGTGGGGCAGCGAGGCCGCGCAGACCAAGCTGCAGAACATGACGTTGACCTTCCAGCAAAACGCCGGCCTCGACGCCACGACCGCCGCCATTTCAAAGCTGTCCGGCATGGTGCAGCAGCAGGCGGCGCTGTTGTCCTTCATGGACGTGTTCATGATGCTGACCGTGCTGTTCGCCTCGCTCGGATTTTTCGTGCTGTTCATCAACAAGCCGACACAGCAAGGCGGCGGTGGCGGCGGAGGCCATTGAGGAGCCGGAACCCCCGCCTGGCGTCCTCAACGCGTGACCCCGGAAATCGTCGCCGATTTCCGGGGTCATTTCTTTGGACAGATCGCAGTCCGCTCAGGCCGCGGCGGGCTTGAAGGTCAGCGCCACGCCGTTGATGCAGTGGCGCAGGCCGGTGGGCGGCGGGCCGTCGTCGAAGACATGGCCAAGATGACCGCCGCAACGGCGGCAATGCACCTCGGTGCGCGTCATGCCGAGCGAACGGTCTTCGGTCTTGCCGATGGCATTGGGGATCTCCTGCCAGAAGCTCGGCCATCCCGTGCCGGAATCGAACTTCGTTTCCGACGGATAGACCGGCAGGTCGCATCCGGCGCAGGCGAAGATGCCCTTGCGGTGTTCGTTGAGCAGCGGGCTGGTGCCCGGATATTCGGTGCCCTCCCTGCGCAGCACGTCGAAGGCGGCATCCGAAAGGATGGCGCGCCATTCGGCGTCGGTCTTGGTGATCTCGAAGGTCTCGGCGGCCAGAGCCGGCTTCGCGCCGCCCATGTGCAACGCCGCTCCGGCTCCGATTGTGAGGGCAGTGGCGGCGGCACCGCTCCAGAGAAAGTCGCGACGGTTCATGGCCTTTCCTCCTGACGTGATCTTACAAACTAGGACGCCACCGGAAAAGCAAATGCCGGTGACGGTTCGCGCGCCACCCCGCGTCGACCCAAGCCCTGGCGATGCGGAGCGGCGCTTGACGGCAGCACGGATCGTGGGAGGGAGACCGTGCGGCCGGCGCGGACATACGCCACTTCGCCGGCCGCACGCGCTTTGTTACATCTTCGGCAGAAGAACCTTGTCGATGACGTGGATGACGCCGTTCGACTGGCGCACGTCGGCGATTGTGACATGAGCGACGTTGCCGTTCTCGTCGGTCGCCGTGACCTTGCCCTTTTCGGACTTCAGCGTCAGGGCGCAGCCGCCGACGGTCTTGACCTCATGCGCACCGCCATCGGCCTTGGCCATCTTGGCGACGTCGGCGGCCAGCGCCTTGGCGGCAATGACATGGCAGGTAAGGATCTTGGTCAGCTTGTCCTTGTTCTCGGGCTTGAGCAGCGTCTCGACGGTGCCGGCCGGAAGTGCAGCGAAGGCCTCGTTGGTCGGGGCAAAGACGGTGAAAGGACCGCGGGTCTGCAGCGTGTCGACCAAGCCGGCGGCCTTGACGGCGGCGACCAGCGTGGTGTGGTCCTTCGAATTGACGGCATTCTCGATGATGTTCTTCTTGGCATACATCGGCGCGCCGCCGACCATCGGATTGGCGGCATAGGCAACGGCGCCAAGCGCCGAAAGGCCGATTGTAGAGGCAAGCAGAAGGGTGGCGAGTTTACGCATTGTATCAGTCTCCTCGGGTTGTTTTCCCCATCCTTGGGAACGCGAGGAGATACGAGGCGTCAAAAACTTAGTTTCGCGAACTTCGAAGATTTTTTATTCGTCGGCCCGGATGCAAACGTACCGCGTCTAGGCGCACGAAAGCGCTGCTGCCGACACATGTCGGGTGGATAGACTTCGGATAGTCTCCAATTCTTTTCCGAAATGTCGTCAGATGCCCTTCAGATCGCCGGCGGCGACGACGGGGCCGGTCGGCTGGCCGGTCGGCGAACCGCCGGCCGGCTCGAGACTGACGGCGAGCACGGCGCCTTGCGCCAGCTTCTCCTGCACGGCCGGCGTGACGGCCATGCGCGCGGTCTGGCCGGCCGGGATGACGCCCATCGAGACCGGCGCAGTCTTGCCCTCGATCATCCACAGCTCGAAATCCTTGCCGGCGCCGCGTTCGCCGGAAACATGCGAGAGGCCGACCTCCTGGCGCGCAGCGTCATAGACAGCGAGGTATTTGACGTTGCTGTTGTCGGCGGCGAGCGAGGCGACCAGCCTGGTTTCGGGCTGCGGCAACGGCGGATTGACGAGAGGCAGGGCGACAAAGACGGCCAAAGCGGCAAGCGCGGCCGCGGCAAGCCCGCGCCAGAAGGCGAGGCTCCCCAGCAGGCCGGTGCTGGGCGCGGCGGGGGTGGTCACTGATGAGGCAAACAGCCGCCGGTCGATCGCCGCCTTGACCGAAGCCGGCGCCTCGACCGCAGCGTAGGCGGCTGCCATCGGCGCGAAATGGGCTTCCCAGGCATCGACCAGGCGGGCAAACCCCGCCTCGGTATCGATGCGGCGGGAGGCGATCTGGCGTTCGTCGGCTGCCAGAACGCCGAGAACGTATTCGGCGGCGAGCAGGTCGTCGCCTCCGCGTTCCGGTCCGTTTTCTTCCGCCAGCGTCATCTTTCCAGGCATTCTCTCAGTTTGAGCAAGCTTCGCCGCAGCCAAGTCCGCATCGTGTTCAGCGGGACCTTGTGGCGCTCCGCCAGCTCGGCATAGCTTTCGCCGTTGAGATAGGCGCCCCGGACCGCCGCCGCCCGGTGTTTCTCCAATTCGTCGAGGCAATGGTAGATGCGTTCGGTCTCGCCGCCCGCGACAGCCATGGCCTCAGGCCCCGGCGCCGGATCGGCGACCTCGAGCGCTGCATCGATATTGGCGGAAGGACCGCGCCGGGCCCTGATGCGGTCGATCGCATGGTTGCGCGCAATGGCCACCAGCCAGGAAATCGGGCTGAGATCGGAAATCGCGAAACGATCGGCCTTGGTCCAGATCTTGACGAAGACCTCCTGCAGTGCTTCTTCCGCCTCACTCTTGTCCCTCAATACACGAAGGCAGACGCCGAAAAGTTTCCCGCTGGTCTGCTTGTAGAGCAGATCGAACGCAGCCCGGTCCTTCATCGAAGTCCGGACGATCAGCTTGCTGATGTCCTGAGGCCCCATGCAGGCAAATTAGAAGATTGCGATTTATTTGCAACGGCGCGGGCGGTGTTGTCCACCCAAGGCTGCCGCGGCGTCAGTACGTGAAGTCATCTTCCGCAATGCGAGATGAACAACGCAAATCCGGATTTCGATTTGCGGCTTCATGCGATAGCCTTCGCCAAAACAGGGGAGCGGCGATGTCGATCGAACGCGTGCTTTGGGAACAGGATGCGACCGGACTTGCCGAACTCATCCACAAGGGGGAAATCTCGCCGCAGGAGCTGGTCGACGCCGCGATCGCCCGCGCCGAGGCGACAAGACCCGACATCAACGCCATAGCGACGCCGCTCTATGACGCCGCCAGGGCGCGGGCGAAGGCGATCGACCGCAAGCAGCCGCTCGCCGGCGTACCCTTCGCGCTGAAGGATCTCGGCATCGGCATCAAGGGCGTGCCGATCCATGGCGGCAGCCGCATTCCGGCCTTCACGGCCGATTTCAACTCGGTGATGGTCGAGCGCTATCTGGCCGCGGGCCTGATCCCGATCGCTACCAGCACCTCGCCTGAGCATGGGCTGCGGCTGATGACCGAATCGGCCCGCTTCGGCATCACCCGCAACCCCTGGAACACCGGCCACACCACCGGCGGCTCGTCCGGCGGATCGGCGGCGCTCGTCGCGGCCGGCGTGGTGCCGGCGGCGCACGCTTCCGACGGCGGCGGCTCGATCCGGGTGCCTTCGGCCTGCAGCGGCTTGGTCGGGCTCAAGACCTCGCGCGGTCGGGTGCCGCTGACGCCGCTCACCAGCGAGAGCTGGTACGGCATGGTCGTCGACCATGCGGTCAGCCGCTCGGTGCGCGATACAGCCCTCCTGCTCGACCTGACGCACGGCGCCGATCCGCTGTCGCCTTATGCGGCGCGGGAGCCCAAGGGCGCCTTCACCGCCGCAGCGGCGCGCGATCCAGGCCGGCTCAGCCTCGCCGTCTACCGCAAATCGCCGCTCGGCCTGCCGATCTCGGCTGAGACGATGGAAGCGCTGGACACCGCGGTGGCGCTGGCGCGCGAGGGCGGGCACACGGTGGAAGAGATCGACCTGCCCTATATCGGCCGCGACTTCATCGCCGATTTCTGCAAGAGCGTCGCGTCGGCCGTCGCAGGCATGATGCGTGCCGAGGCGAAGCGCGTCGGCCGCCCGGTGTCCGGCGAGGTCGAACGTGCGACGCGCGTGCTTGGTCGCCTCGGCGAAATGCTGTCCGCCGGCGAGGTCTATGACGCCGTGCAGCGGCTCAACGCCACCGCGCGGCAGATGATCGAAGACACGGCGCGCTTCGATGCCGTGCTGATGCCGATCATTGCGCACCCGCCGCTCGCCTGCGGCGCGATGGACCCGAAAGGCGCCGACGAGCTCGTCGAGAACGTCCTCGACAAATTGCATCTTACCGGGCTGCTCAGGATCAAATCGTTTTTCGGCCAGCTGATGGACAAGAGCCTGTGGTTCACTCCCTGGCCGGCGATCCACAATGTCAGCGGCCAGCCCTCGATCGCGCTGCCGGTGCATGTCACCGCAGGTGGCCTGCCGCTCGGCATCCAGGCCGCGGGACGGCCAGGCGACGAGGAGACGCTTTTGTCGCTCGCAGCGCAAATGGAGAAGATTTCAGGATGGCTGAAACGCCGCGCACCGCTCAAGGTGCCCGGCTAGGTCTGTCGATACTCAGGTGATGCCGGCCTGCGAATGGCGGTCTTCTGCGCTTCCGTACTCACGTACCAGAAATACGCTCCGTTCCGGTTCTCGAAATCCGCCATTCTCGGCCGACCTGACCTGAATCTCGACAGACCTTGAAACCCGCCGATTTCGTCATTGTGAGCGCAAAGCCGTTTGCGACCTGCGGCAATTCCCGCTAAGACGCCCGCCATCCTTGCCACCTAGGGAAAAGCACCGATGACGGACATCGCCGCCAACGCCGAAATGCAGGCCGCGCTGCTCTCGCGCGCGCTTCCTTATATGCAGCGCTACGAGAACAAGACGGTGGTAGTTAAGTATGGCGGCCATGCCATGGGCGACAACGAGCTCGGCAAGGCCTTTGCGCGCGACATCGCGCTGCTCAAACAGTCCGGCGTCAACCCGATTGTCGTCCACGGCGGCGGGCCGCAGATCGGCGCCATGCTCAACAAGATGGGCATCGAATCCAAGTTCGAGGGCGGGTTGCGCGTCACCGACCAGAAGACGGTCGAGATCGTCGAGATGGTGCTGGCCGGCTCGATCAACAAGGAAATCGTGGCGCTGATCAACGCCGAAGGCGAATGGGCGATCGGTCTCTGCGGAAAGGACGGCAACATGGTCTTCGCCGAAAAGGCGCGCAAGACCATGATCGACCCGGATTCCAACATCGAGCGGGTGCTGGATCTCGGTTTCGTCGGCGAGCCGGTCGAGGTCGACCGCACTCTGCTCGATC